>CACZRT010000140.1 GCA_902783585.1 uncultured Lachnospiraceae bacterium
CATTGCAGATACCTACTCTGCCATCACCATGCGACGCTCCTACAAGGAACCCCGCACCCACGAGGATGCGGTCCGGATATTAAAAGAAGTAGCCGGCACCCAATTAGATGCCGACCTCGTAGAATATTTCTTAAAAATACCGAAGGAAGAATTAGAAATCTGTATTCCGGAACAGGTGAAATACTGAAAGCAAGCCAGATATTGCCTATTCCGCAACGGCCCGTTCCACGAGCTTCGCCTGAACGAGAAGTCTGGTTCTGTCATCATTGGTGCAGGTTGACAGAGTCAACAGACGATCCTCCGTAGTAAGAGTCTGCACATCTTCATCGAAGTTGCCGGATGGATATTCCTTCAACATGTCCAGATACTCTTGATATCCCTCTTCTGTTTCAAAGTCATACTGATACATCAAATGGTCATTCGTATAGATATATGCTGCAATGACCTTATAAGTATATACCATATCCGGTGTATAGATATAGATATCCCGATTCTCCTCAAAGAAATCCGCATCACGAAACTTATGCAGATCGTGAAAACCGGTGCCGTTGTTCATATTATGGCCGTACAGGATCGTATTATAATCTTCCAGATCCCGGCTGTTAAATCTCTGGGAATAGATACAGCCCGGATAGCCATAGCTTCCATCCAGATTATGCTCCAGATAGTAATCCTCCGGCTGAGTATCATCGCTCTGCAGGATCGGATAGGAGATTCTCGTATTCGGAACCTCTATATAAGCATAGACATTCGGATCCTGTTCCCACCATGCTTCAAAATCAATCGGATTCTCCACTACCGGCATCGGCGGTTCTATATGGATCTGTCCCGCGGAGGCCAGTAATTCCGGTTCTGAATAATGACAGGTCAGAATTACCGGCTCCGGCGGCTCTTGCCTTCCACAGGCCGTTAATAGCCCCATACATAGCACGATCACACACAAGATTCCCAACTTCTGCCCAGCGACAGAATATGCAATTAAAGGATTCCATACCATTCTCTTATTCTTCATAATCTCTTTTCACCATCATAAAAAGCCTTCCCATGATAAAGGACCTTTATCACAGAAGACCTTTTATGTATCTGCTAGTCTATATATACCGTCTGAAAAACATCACTTATTCCTCGTATTTCTTAAATAATCTCTTGAGGGACGCAATATCCTTCTTCTCCATATTCTGGTCCTCTGCAAGTGCCACTACAAATTCTGTCAAGCTGTCATTATACCAGAAATGCTTCGTTCTCTCCATCTGATCCTTGCGATACTCGACCTCTGAACGAGCCGGGATAAAGAATGTAATCCCTCTCCGGTAGGAATCCACGAATCCCTTCTCCTTCAGATTCTTCAGGAATGTGTATACCGTCGTATCCTTATATACCAGATGATACTTGGATTTAAGCTGTTCAATGATCTCGGAACAGGTGATCGGTTCCCCTGCATCCCATACGATCTTCATGGTCGTAAGTTCACATTCTGTTAATTCTGATTTTTGAATAATACTCATTTTTCTTCCCGCCTTTTCTTTCATAATATACTTGTATCAAGCACAAATCTCTATAATCTGACGTCATAGTATTTCAAGATATATACATCATACCAAATTCTTTACCATTTGTCACATACTAATTATTCCCTTTTCTATTTTTTTGAGATTTTTTTGTTTTTTTCACAGAATCTATGCTTGTATTATCCCGGATAACCAACTAAAATATGAAGAAGAAGGTAATTATGAAAAGTAGGAGAACCTCATATGAATACTGCTATGAATTCAGGTCATGATCCGGCAGAAGCCTTTGTGAACATGATCTGCACCAAAGAAATAACATTACCGGCTTATGCCAAGATCAATCTGGGCTTAGATACCGTCAGAAAAAGGGAGGACGGCTATCACGAGGTTCGGATGATCATGCAGAACATCTCATTAAAGGATACCCTGACCCTTCGGGCTTATGGAACAGACAATTCTTCAAACCATAGTTATAATGTGGATTCTGTTCTCCCGGATATCTGGCTTCATAGTCTGGAATCCGATCATCCGGATGTCCCAATGAACGAGGATAATCTGATCTATCGGGCGATCCGGTCATTGCGGGACGAATTCCATATTAGCTATAAGATTGAGGCTATTCTTGATAAACAGATTCCGGTCGCCGCCGGTATGGCAGGCGGAAGCACTGATGCTGCTGCCGCATTTAAGGGAATGAATGAATTATGCGGTCTCAGTCTTACAAAGGAAGAATTATGTGTACGGGCAGTCAAGCTCGGCGCAGATATCCCCTATTGTATTCAGGGCGGTACCGCACTATCCGAAGGTATCGGCGAGATCCTAACTCCTCTGCCGGATATGCCGGATTGTTATATTCTGATTGCGAAGCCGCCGATCAACGTATCCACTGCCTATGTTTATAAGAATCTGCGGGCAAATGAATTACCGCATCATCCGGATATTGACGGGATGGTCACTGCAATCAAGAGCCATAATCTTGAAGGGATCATCGAGCGGCTGGAGAACACCTTAGAAACCGTTACAGTACCGGAATATCCTGTAATCAGCGAGATCAAAGCCTGCATGGTTGAATATGGAGCACAAGGGGCTTTAATGAGCGGAAGCGGTCCGACCGTATTCGGCATCTTTACAGATGAGGAAGGGATCCGGAAGGCAGAATATGAGATCAGACAACGTGGTTTGTCGGATCAGGTATATATCACAAAACCGATATCAGCAGTTTGATCATTGAGGGCATATCTATGGAATTAAAATTCGATGCAAATGAATATCTTCCACTGCGGGACGTCGTCTTCCAAACACTCAGACAGGCGATCATTACCGGAGAGATCGCACCGGGAGAACGGCTCATGGAAATTCCTCTATCGCAGAGTCTTGGAGTCAGCAGGACTCCGGTCCGGGAAGCCATCCGGATGCTGGAATTAGAAGGACTGGTCATCATGCTTCCGCGAAAGGGAGCGGAGGTTGCCCGTATCACAGAGAAGGACTTAAAGGACGCATTAGAGGTCCGCTGTGCCCTCGAAGAACTGGCAGTTGTCCTTGCCTGCGACCGGATCACGCCGGAGGAAAAGGAGCACTTAAAGGAGGCCTGTATCGCATTCCGTGAAGCGATCAGCACCAAGCACGTTCCATCCATTGTCGATCGGGATATTGATTTCCACGATGCGATATTTGCTGCCACCCATAATCCGAGATTGATCAACCTTGCTCATAGTCAATGGGAACAGGTCTACCGATATCGTGTCGAATATGTCAAGGATTTCAGTTATCATGATGTCTTGGTACAGGAGCATGACGATATCACCAATGCGATCTTACTGAAGGACAAGGAAACCGCACAGGCAGTCATGCGTAAGCACATATATAATCAAGAAGCGATCGTCATCAACAATGTTCATATCGACAAGATGAATCAGGAATAATTATGTCAAAAATGCTCCATACTAGAAATATCATTTCCGGTATGGAGCATTATTTATGAATTCATATACATCAACCACAACCAAAACACCTCCTTTTTCTGCCAAGCTATCCGAAAATATTCTGGTATTGCAGGCACTCTTTCAGGATTGTGACGATATCATTCAGAATCCATTTTCCTTCTCTCTCGAACATACCTGTCGACAAGCCTATCTGATCTATGTAGATGGGCTCACCGATAATGTCATGATACAGGAGCATGTGATACAGCCCCTGATGGAGCAGGGTGGACATACCATATCCTCCCCTATCCCGAATGATAACAATCCGACTGATCAGAACCTGTCAAGCTCTTCGTCTGAGAGTGACCTCACCATCAACAGCAGTATCCCTTTTATGCTTAGATCCATGATCGAAATGGTGGATCTTACAGAAGAGACGTGCTTCGAAGCCATGCTCACCCGGGTATTAAGCGGTGATACCGCTCTCCTCGTCGATGGATACGCAGGCGCCATACTGATCGCCAGCAAGAAGCTGCCGCTTCGGGGAATTGAAGAAGCCAAAATGGAATCCGTCATGCGTGGTCCCCGGGACAGCTTTAACGAAAGTCTGCGTGCCGGAACAGCCCTCATCCGCAGAAGGATCAAGGATACCCGCTTGAAAATAATCCAGAACACGATTGGTGATCGGACGAGGACGGATTATGCCCTGATCTACATGGAGGATCTTGCCAAACAAGAGCTGATCGATCAGATCCGGCAGGAGCTCTCGGTCTATGATATTGACGCCATCTTTGACAGCGGCATGCTGGAGCAGTTCATGCATAAGAAATGGTACTCCCCTTTTCCTACTATTCAGAGTACCGAACGACCGGACAAGGTCGCATCCGCGCTCTTAGAAGGACGTGTTGCATTAATGGTCGATAATTCTCCGGAGGTCATGCTGTTTCCGGCTACCTTTCACACCTTCCTGCAGGCATCGGACGATTATTACAATCAGTGGACAGTAGCCTCTTTCGCAAGAATCCTAAGATATCTCGCATCCATTCTCGCTATCGGTCTGCCCGGATTCTATATTGCCATTACCAGCTATCATATCGAGATGCTCCCCACCCGGCTGCTGCTTGCCATCGCCCAAGCCAGAAGTCTTGTCACCTTTCCCGTCATCACAGAGGTTCTCGTCATGGAGCTGTTATTTGAACTCCTTCGGGAAGCCGGTATCCGTCTGCCCGGCCCGCTTGGTAACACTATCGGGATCGTCGGCGGACTGATCGTAGGGCAGGCAGCCGTAGAAGCTGAGCTTGTCAGTACGATCGTTGTCATTGTGGTTGCGCTTACTGCACTGGCTTCCTATACGATTCCCAACGAGAGCTTTGCTTCTGCATACCGATTGCTCAAATTCTTCCTGATCTTCACCAGTGCCGTCTGGGGATTATATGGATTCACCTTAGGCATGATGATGATCGCGATCCATCTGTCGGGCCTTATCAGCTTCGGAATTCCCTATATGGTTCCATTTGTATCCGCACTGCATGGACAGCAGGAGAATAAGAAGGACTATATCTTGCGTCTTCCACTCTACACCATGTATCGCAGACCGCTCTACACCCGGGCAGAACACCGAATCCGAATCAGAAAGGGAACGCATTATGAACCATAGATACTCCACTGAAATCTCCAGTTACGACCCCTATCAGATCAGCATACGGCAGCTGATCCGCATGTCGATCTTAGAAACCGGCACCATCTCCTGTCTTATGGTTCCCCTATGGTCCGGCAGAGAAAATGGACTGCTTACAATCCTGATCAGCATCCTGATCAGTCTGCTCTACGGGGGCATTCTGATTGCCATAGGAAGAAGCGGCGGAGGCTTCTATGCGATCACAGAACGAACCTTTCCTCATCTGATCTGGCGGGGAATCTGGATTCTCTACAGTCTCCGCTATGCACTTCATGCTGCGTGGATCCTATCCTATCTTGTGCATCTGATTCATGAGACCTTATATGACCATGCTCCATGGTTGATCCTGTTGCCATTGATCATAGTATGTATCTATGCCGGAGACCGCACTCTTCCGGAGCGGGCGCGATTTGCCGAGCTCATATTCTTATGGGTCATTCTTCCGCTATGTATCATATTTCTCATCGGTATATGGAAGACGGATCTGTCCATTCCTTCTGAGATCCGTACACCGATGCTTCCTCAGCTTGTGATGGACGGATACCGGTTATCTGCGCTCTTTCTTCCGGTTGAATTCCTCTTATTCCGTATGTCCGCCCTACGAGAGAATCCCGGCACTATCTGGCGAAGCTCCTTACTCTCCATAGTCTTATCCGGCCTATGGATGATACTCGTCTATGTTGTCACGATCGGTATATTGGGAAACCACTGGGGACACAGCAATCTGCTGGGCGTTACCGATGCCATGGAGCAGATCATTCAGTGGAACGGAGCATTTGAACGTATGGATATTCTGATTCTGCTATTCTGGCTGATTGGAAGCATCTATGCCTTCAGCTCCTATCTCTTTCAGGGACAGCAATTACTCAAGCGGGCCTTTTCCCTCGGTGAGATCAGCGGAAGCTACTCCGGTTCCCTTATATTCACCCTGATAGAAGCCGGTCTTATTATCGCTATCTATCCGATCTTCTCCTCTGTGGAGGAATGGAATCGATGGTTTATCTCTTACGCCTGCTATATTGATATTCCGCTATCTATCGGTATTCCGGTTATCATTTGGTGCTGCTTTCGTATCCGCAGCAATCGACATGTTCATCCCGTCAATCCGGATATACAGATTCAGGGATCGGCAATCAAGGATTTCTCAAAAAATCAGAAAATGGCTGTCAGGGATTTCACAAAGTTTCCTGACAGAACCGGCATTCAGAGAATCAAGGCTCTGTTACTTCCGATCGTACTCCTCCTTGTCTGCTCTTCGTTTTCCGGATGCACGGGAACCGATTCGATTGAAGACCGTGCTTATGTGAAGGAGCTGCACATCTCTTCTTCCAAAGGTCCCTATGAATTCTTATGCGTATTGTCCTATATATCAGAGGAATCCGCGTCCATGCTTGATGATGCTATGGATTCGTATTCAGCGTCTGCCGAATCGATTCAGGAGTATAACGATGATTTTCAGAAGTTGACAGACTGCAGCTTTGACTATTCCCACCTGCAGGGAATCTATCTGGATCAGGAGTTATACAATCCCACCCAGTGCGGACAGCTCTTACAGGAGATCCGCGCTTCCACGAAGGCTGTCTTATCCACTCCCATCTACTATGAGAATGCTCGGATCGGCGATCAACAGGAGATTACTTTGGGAGATTGGTTAAAATATAACAAGGAGCATTCTCCCGAATAACTATTCCAGAGAATGCTCCTTATAATCATGATTAATATAACGATTACAGATACTTCTTCAGAAGCTCTGTCTTATCTGTCCGTTCCCATGGAAGATCGATGTCCGTTCTTCCAAAATGTCCATAAGCGGCTGTCTGCTTATAGATCGGGCGTCGAAGATCCAGCATCTTAATAATGCCTGCAGGACGAAGATCAAAGTTCTCACGGATGATCTCTACTAACTTCTCATCGGATAACTTACCGGTTCCGAAGGTATCTACCATGATCGATGTCGGAGTTGCTACACCAATCGCATAGGAAAGCTGAATCTCACAACGGTCTGCAAGACCGGCGGCAACCAGATTCTTCGCTACATAACGTGCAGCATATGCAGCAGAACGGTCTACCTTTGTCGGATCCTTACCGGAAAATGCGCCGCCGCCATGACGGGCATAGCCGCCGTAGGTATCTACGATAATCTTACGTCCGGTCAATCCACTGTCTCCATGCGGGCCGCCGATTACAAACCGGCCGGTCGGATTAATGAAGAACTTGGTATCGGCATCTACCATAGCAGCCGGAAGGATCGGATCAAATACATACTTTTTAATATCCGCATGAATCTGCTCCTGTGTAACATCCTCGTCATGCTGGGTAGAGAGAACAACTGCATCCAAACGAACCGGCTTACCATTCTCATCATATTCCACAGAAACCTGTGTCTTACCATCCGGTCTTAAGTAAGGCAGCGTACCATTCTTACGTACCTCTGTCAAACGACGGGACAGCTTATGTGCTAACGAGATCGGATACGGCATTAATTCCTCTGTCTCATTATCTGCATAGCCGAACATCATACCCTGGTCTCCGGCGCCGATCGCCTCAATCTGTTCATCCGTCATCTCGTGCTCTCTTGCTTCTAATGCCTTATCCACACCCTGTGCAATATCTCTGGACTGCTCATCCAAGGCAACGATCACACCACAGGTATCACAGTCAAAGCCATAATCCGCACTGTCATAACCAATTTCCCGGACGGTCTCTCGTACTACCTTCTGAATATCCACATATCCCTGTGTGGAGATCTCTCCCATAACCATCACCAGTCCGGTGGTTGTACAGGTCTCACATGCCACCCGGCTCATCGGATCCTGCTTTAATAATTCATCCAGAATCGCATCAGAGATCTGATCGCACATCTTATCCGGATGACCTTCCGTAACGGACTCGGAAGTAAACAATCGTTTTTCCATGTCATCTTTCCTCCTATATTAATTATAAAAGAAAAAAGTCCGAATAATCGGACTTGAAGCATCATCAAATCCTCTTATTGATCGAATCCCATGAAGCACTTACCATGCTTCATTACTGCCCGCTCAGGTTGGCACCTTCCAGTTCATTCTACCATGATTATATCCGTAACCACATAATCTGTATCCTTCACTGGGGTTGCCACGGCTTCCTTGACCCTTGTGTCTCCACCGTTCTGAATAAGAGAAGTATTCTATGGACTTTTCCTTAACAAATCACATTCTACATCATATGCTGCTATCCGTCAAGCACCTTCATACAATTCCCGTACAAAGTTGACTGATAACTCTCCTGCCATCTCGCTGTCTGCCCCGTGAAATCCATGACCGGCTCCATGAATCACAGATAGCGATGCATTCCGATAGATCTTACATGCCTTTTTCGAATAATTAAGCGGCACCAGATGATCCCTGTTTCCATGCAGGATCAGTACCTTACCCTTATACTTTCGAATCTCTTGATAAATATGGATCGACGTCGCATCCTGATTATAGATATCACCAATGGTCAGCCCAAAGATCCGATAGACAATCGGAACACCGGTCGTTAATTCTTCCTTGGCAATCTCTTCGATTACAAATGCCGGATACCACAGGATCAGACCGCGAACCAGCTCCGGATAC
>CACZRT010000141.1 GCA_902783585.1 uncultured Lachnospiraceae bacterium
GAACAATAATCTCTATATGCTTATCATTGATATCAACACCCTGCAGACGATATACCCGCTGTACTTCACGAAGCAGGTAATCCTGCACTGCACGCACACCTTTGATCCGCAGGATATCATGTGGATCTACAGAACCTTCTGTCAATTCATCGCCGGCCTCTAAAACCTGTCCCTCAATGACTTTCAGACGGGAACCGTATGGAATCAAATACGCCTTACTTTCGCCGGTCTCATGATTGGTAACAATTACCTCACGCTTCATCTTATTGTTGCTGATCGCTACCGTGCCACCAAACTCTGCGATAATCGCAAGACCCTTTGGTTTTCTAGCTTCGAACAATTCTTCAACACGAGGAAGACCCTGTGTAATATCATCACCCGCAACACCACCGGTATGGAAGGTACGCATCGTAAGCTGTGTACCAGGTTCACCAATGGACTGTGCCGCGATAATACCAACTGCTTCACCAACCTGTACCTGCTGTCCGGTAGCCATGTTCGCACCATAGCACTTTGCACAGACACCGAGATGTGACTTACAGGTTAAAATCGTACGGATCTTCAACTTACCGGTTCTACCGTTCTCCGGATCAACCAGCTTATTACCATCTGCATCCACTGCACGATCAATAATTGCAGCTGCACGCTTCGGATTAATCATATGATTATGCTTCACGATCATATTACCGTCTTTATCGAAGATATCCACGGCAGTATACCGTCCGGTAATACGCTCCTTGAAGCTTTCAATTACTTCCTTGCCATCTGAGAATTCTTCCACGATCATTCCCGGAATCTTCTCGACATCCTTACCTGCACAGCAGTCTACCTCACGAATGATCAGATCCTGTGATACATCAACCAGACGTCTGGTCAGGTATCCGGAATCGGCAGTACGAAGTGCGGTATCGGACAGACCCTTACGAGCACCGTGTGCAGAGATAAAGTACTCCAATACATTTAATCCCTCACGGAAGTTTGCCTTAATCGGAAGTTCAATGGTACGTCCCTGTGTATCCGCCATCAAACCACGCATACCGGCCAGCTGCTTGATCTGTGAGTTCGAACCACGGGCACCGGAATCTGCCATCATGAAAATGTTATTATACTTATCAAGTCCTGAAATCAAAGCGTCTGTCAACTGATCATCAGCCTTATTCCAGATCTTTACAACATTGTTATACCGTTCTTCATCGGTCATCAGACCACGGCGATACTTCTTATTCACAAGATCAACTGTATCCTGTGCCTTAGCAAGAATCTCCTTCTTAGCAGCAGGTACTGTCATATCGGAAATGGATACGGTCATCGCACTCTTGGTCGAATACTTGTATCCCATTGCCTTAATATCATCTAAGACTTCTGCAGTCTTGGTTGCACCGTGAACATTGATACACTTATCCAGAATTGGCTTCAACTGACCCTTACCTACCTGGAAATCAATCTCAGGAAGAAGTGCATTTTCCGGAATAGTACGATCTACATAACCAAGATCCTGCGGAATAATCTCATTGAAGATTAACCGACCAAGTGATGTATCAATTACCTTGGAGATCGGATTACCATTATCATCAACGCCCTTCACGCGAACCTTGATCTTAGCATGAAGCGTGATCTCCTTATTCTCATATGCCAGAAGTGCTTCATTCTCTGACTTGAAGATCTTGCCTTCACCCTTATCGTTATCCTTCTGCATGGTCAGGTAGTAGATACCAAGAACCATATCCTGCGACGGAACCGCAACAGGAGCACCATCGGAAGGCTTCAACAGGTTATTCGGTGATAACAACAGGAACCGGCATTCTGCCTGTGCTTCCACAGAAAGCGGAAGATGCACGGCCATCTGGTCACCATCGAAGTCGGCATTAAATGCGGTACATACAAGTGGATGCAGCTTAATCGCCTTACCTTCTACCAGAATTGGTTCAAATGCCTGAATACCTAATCTATGAAGTGTAGGAGCACGGTTCAGCATAACCGGATGCTCTTTGATTACCTCCTCGAGCACATCCCATACAACCGGATCTAACTTCTCCACCATCTTCTTTGCATACTTGATATTATGAGCCAGCTTCTTCGCAACTAACTCCTTCATAACAAATGGCTTAAATAACTCAATTGCCATTTCCTTCGGAAGACCACACTGATAGATCTTCAGCTCCGGTCCAACCACGATAACGGAACGTCCGGAATAGTCAACACGCTTACCCAGAAGATTCTGACGGAAACGTCCCTGCTTACCCTTTAACATATCGGACAGAGATTTGAGCGCACGGTTGCCTGGTCCGGTAACAGCACGTCCGCGTCTGCCGTTATCAATCAAAGAATCCACAGCCTCCTGCAGCATTCTCTTCTCATTTCTTACAATGATATCCGGAGCACCGAGCTCTAACAGTCTTGTCAGACGGTTATTCCGGTTAATGATACGTCTGTACAGATCGTTCAGATCCGATGTTGCAAAACGTCCACCGTCCAACTGTACCATCGGACGAATATCCGGCGGAATGACAGGAACAACATCAAGAACCATCCACTCCGGACGGTTGCCGGATGCACGGAATGCCTCTACAACTTCCAATCTCTTAATGATCTTCGCCCGCTTCTGACCGGTGGAATTCTCCAATTCCTGGCTTAAAGATTCATATTCCTGATCCAGATCAATGGCCTGTAACAGCTCTTTCACTGCTTCAGCACCCATACCGGCACGGAAGGAACCATATCCAAACTGCTCCTCTGCATCCCGATATTCCTTCTCAGACAAGACATCACGGTAATTCAGTGTTGTCTCACCCGGATCTAACACAATATAAGAAGCAAAATACAATACTTTCTCTAATTCTCTTGGAGATTTATCGAGAAGAAGTCCCATACGGCTCGGTATTCCCTTGAAATACCAGATATGTGATACAGGAGCTGCTAACTCAATATGACCCATACGTTCTCTACGAACATTCGCCTTGGTAACCTCTACGCCGCATCGATCGCAGATGACGCCCTTATAACGTACCTTCTTATACTTACCACAATGACATTCCCAGTCTTTGCTAGGTCCAAAGATCCGCTCACAGAACAAACCGTCTTTCTCCGGCTTTAAGGTTCTATAATTAATTGTTTCCGGTTTCTTAACTTCGCCATGCGACCACTCTCTGATTTTATCCGGAGAAGCTAATCCAATTCGAATGGAATCAAAGTTAATTGGCTGGTCTACTTCTTGATTATTCATATTTGACATCTCGTAGTACTCCTTCCACATTTATTCGTCGGAACCATCATAGTCC
>CACZRT010000142.1 GCA_902783585.1 uncultured Lachnospiraceae bacterium
AACCTGCTGCTGCCAAGGAATCTTACGCTCCTCACATAAGCTCTTGATCACTGCAGACGCTTCGCTGTCACTTAAGTACCGTTGACTGGCACTGGTTTTTATCACAATTCCCTGTCCAAGATACACCGGATTCGTCGGATCAGAAGTCTCGCTATAATTCGGATGACAGCCCTGTGCGCCGTCCATTGACAGAAGGAAGCCCCGGGCAACGAGATCCTTCCAACGATCCATGTCAAGATGACTCTCCTGCAAGGCATCGGAATTCACGTCTTCGATCAAGCTCCTTCCGAGCTTCTCTATGATCTGCGGAAGCATCACAGAATCCGCTCCCTGCTTGGACCGGCTTCCGATCTCTTCATTATCAAACATGGCAGCGATCATAATATTCGATGATTCTTTTCCCACAGATGCCTTCATCGCTTCCAGCAAAGCCGCGACAGATGCCAGATTATCGATCCTCGGCGCGCAGACCATTTCCTCATGCATTCCTACACACTCCGGCTGTTCCGGATTATATAGATACAGATCATAATCCAACAACTCCTCTTTCGTTATCCTGAACTCCTCACAGAGATATTGCAGCAAAAATCCGTCATCGGTATTCTCTCCGGATAATCCCATGATCGGCATCATTTCTTTCTGTACATTTAATTCCTTCGTGTCTGTTCCCTTTGCCAAATGAGGAGCCAGAGACGGAATGATACAAACCGCGCGCTTCGAATCCACCATCCTTGTTACCGGATGGAAGGCGTCCTCTCCCTTTAATACAACCTTCCCGGCAAGTGCCAGCGGACGATCAAACCATGTCTTAGGAAGCAGTCCGCCATACGGCTCCACATTGATCTGCGCATACTGACTGCCCGGAAGCTCCGCGTGGAACTTTACTTTTAAACACGGCGAATCCGTATGTGCCGTCGCGATCCGGAGCATAGAGCGGTCATTCACTGTTCCCACACGAACAGCTACCAGCATAGATGAAAAGGGACAGATCACATAGCTTCCGCCCTGCTTTACCTGCCAGCGTTCCACATATGCAAGTTCCTCAAAGCCCGCATCCAGAAGCTCCTTTTTCGCATACTCCACCACATGAAATGCCGTCACGCCATGCCGGATCATTTCACTAAGTCCGTTATCTTGATTCACAGCTGCTGTTACTTTCGATATTTCTTCCATCTCTTTACCTTCTTTTCTATATCTGCTAATTCAATCATCAATCTCTTACAGTCAAATTCCCCGACACCCTGTCTGCTGTATCCGGCACGCTCCATAAGCTCCGCGATCTGTTCGGCATCCCAGTTCCACTCTTTGCAGTGATCACGCATGAAGAGAAGCTGGTCCCGATAGGTCGGACAATTCCGGTAAGCCGGTTCCTTCCTCCTCAGATGCCTGCTGATGATCTGGTAATATGCCAGAACATTCTCCTGAGAATCCTCGGTATGCCATGACCAATATTCCTTATATGCCCGGATCCACTTACGGATCAGCCAGAACAGGAAGATCAGGACTAATACAAGGATCAGAGAGATCCAGATTCCCCGAAGATCATCCAGATTCAGGTCTACGGTCGGAAGATTCAGTCCATCGCCCAATCCAAAGTTGCCATTTTCATCTCCGCCTTCTCCGAAACCGCCGAATGCATCCCAGAAACTGTCTTCTTCCTCCGGCTCAACGGCCGCCGTAGTAACCTCCAATTGTCTCCAGCCGACACGGTCATCGAAGTATTCCACCCAAGCATGTCCGCGGGCATCACTGATCTCCACATCGATTACCGCGGTCTCTCCAAGCGGATTATATCCCTGATAGAATTCTTCATAGGAATAATCTTCGTTCAGTTCGCCGCCGATCATGTCATCAAAGGTAATTACATAACCTTCGGTATATCTTGCAGGAATTCCCGAGTACCTTAACATCATAGTCGCCGCAGACGCAAAATGAACACAGAAGCCCTTTTTCTCCTGAAGAAAATGAGAGATAAAATCCTCTCCTTCCGGTGTCCGCCCCGGACGCAGGGTATAACCAAATTCATCTCCAAGATAAGTCTGAACCTTGGCTATGATCACTTCATCACCGTCATTCTCCGTGATACCGGCTTCCATACAGGCATTCCGGACCGCCTCTTCACACTCGGACGGGACAGATGTACAGAAAGCTCCCGCCCGGATCTTCTGATCATCCGTTACGGTTCCCTCTAATTGTTCCGGATCCTGTACCAGCGGATAATATTCATATTCCGCATATGGTCCATTCCCGATCCCGCCGGTAAGAACATCATAATAATCCGTGCCCGCAGTTTCATTTCCCCACAGAACACGCTTGTTGATCGTGGAACCGGTAAGCGTTGTTCCAAGATCGATATGTGGAAGCGCGATTCCCGGATCGGAAGTGTCAACCATCCGAGATTCTGAATATTCCCCCCGATCATGCTCCCGATATGCCGGTTCATATACTGCAGTCGGCATGATACTGAGCAGCATATTTGCGCGATAGGTATTCGTGAATATATAATAAGGCGCAAACGCATACTCCCGATTTGCTCCGATATTCTGGATCATCATAATGGCTCTCGCCGAATGCTCTCCCTGATCCTGCATATAGTTATATGCCAGAAGCTCTGCTTCCTTACCGCTGTATGTCGATGAAAAAGCCGCCTCCTGCGCTGCGATTTCCACATATGCATTATTGCCGGAAGCTTCCTTCATCTCCCGGATCTCATCCACATCATAGTCATAGTCCCTATTCACCTGAATCGTCATATCCTTGTCCGGATTATACGGCGTATTGAACCATCTCGCCTCTGCGGAATCATAATAGATTCCTGTATAACTCTTCAGATAGACCGGCTGATAGGTATAAGGAGCAAAGGTTACGATCAGATCCGTCTGATAATCCGAATTCACGGAATTGATGCCGCCTAACCGTCCTTCGTTCACACCGCCGGTCGCATCATATCCGTTCATCCAGTTCGCGCCACGGGTCGCCATCTCCCGAAGATTCTGTTCCATGACCACCTTCTCCGGATTCTGGTTATATCTGGCATTAAAGGTATTCTTATTCTGCACCATAGAGGTCACGCCATATACCAGAATGATCCCTGCAAGGAACAGGGCTCCCATCTCCAGCATGGTGGTGGCATCCTGCATATACCAGAACCTTAAGCCCTTACCTTTTCGGTCTCTCCATTGATAATCCCGATGCTTCCGATCCATCCCGTAAGCGCCGCTGCTGTGGATTGCCCAGACCATCATGTAACCAGTCATCATCAATACCACATAGAACGCATCCGGCTCCAATCGGAAGAACAACGGAAGCACAAATACCCAACCTGTCATGATCAGAAGAAACCAGGCATTCATCGTCCGGGATATGATCACATTGGCTACGATCATTGCCACCGTTCCGATGAACAGGACGGCAAAGGTCACCGCCAGACGTTCATTCTCCGCTTCCACCTCATAATACTGCATACCGGGCAGATCGTAATAATTCTCTATTTCTTCCAGAACCGCATTGACGATCACATAGAATCCGCTGTTGACGTACACCCGAAAAGCCCGGATCAACAGGGCAAATATAATAAAGAAGATGATATAAACCACATCCATCAGCCATCCACGATAATAGATGGAAGTAAATAGCAGTGCCATCAGGAACAGGATCACAGCCGTAGATACCACATTGTATTCAATCTTGTAGCTGCTTAAGAAGCACCCGATCGTACCAAATATGATCGAGAATACCAGCACGCTCTTCGCCATGCAGTTCCGAAGCCAGCTGCTGGTCTCCATGGCAAGAGGATTCTTCATCACAATACCGTTGCTGAGCGGAATCTCTTCATTTACTTGTTTTTTCTTACGAAACAGTCCCATAAAATACTCCTGCCTGCGTTCCGCATTCCATGATTGGCTCACCCATACCGAAATTGCGATTACCTACCCATAAGAACTGCGCTTCCTCACCGTGCGTCGCCAGATACATATCCCGTCCCAGGGTCTGTTCTGCATAAATCACATCATAGAACAACATACGGAAGCCTTCCTCTAACAGATCCTCATAATCCACCTTCCAAACGGTCAGATCACTGTTAGCCACGCTCCACCAGCAGATTGACACCGGGATCTGATTCTGGATCATAAACCGGCACATTCCATAGACGCAGTCCAGAATCTCCTCCATCAGTCCCTCTGAATTATCATGCAGCTCCAACAGAATAAATAACTGACGGGACGACATACTGACCCGTTCCTTCACCATCAACAGATCCTTCTTTGCCGATAATTTCCAATGGATATTCTGTAAGCGGTCTCCGGGACGATATTCCCGCACATCCTGAACTTCAGAGAAATCCGATCCCTTCCGGTTGCTTTCCTCCACTTCCTCCATACCCTCGGTATACGCATTCAGATCCGTATTCACCTCTGTCCCCGGATCCGGAAGCACATAGATGATATACGAATTCTGTAATTCCCGCCGGAATGCCGTGAATCCGAAGAAATCCTCCAATACAATACTATCTACCCGGAATTCGATCCGTCCGGATTGGTTCGAAGTAACCGGATATGTGATCGTCTGTCCGACTCTGGCACGAAGCGGCGCTTTCAATTCATGATTTCTAGAAGTCCCATAGAACAGATTAGAGACACAGATATCCAGCTTACAGCTCATAACACCAATAAACACCGGATTCAAAAGCTGCAGTCTGACCAGATATTCCTCATTCTTATTCATATTCTCAACCGGGCCATCCCACTGCACCGTCACACGATCCGCAACCAGCTTAGTGGCAATAATACTGATCACAGGCAGGAATACCATCAGAACCATAATGGACAGATTAAGAAAGCTGTGGAAATACCACAGCGCCCATCCATTGACCGCAAACAAGACGCTGTATCCAATTATTCGGAATATTCTTCTAACCATAATGTTCTTCTATCCTCAATCCTGATCGGAGTTCCCAATCGCCTCTGCGTACTCCCTATGAGCGGCTGCCAAATTCCAGTATCAGCCTCTGTCAGCATCAAGTTCTGGGTGCCTCCACGCTGTTAAAGATCTTATCTAATACTGCCTCGGTATCAAGTCCTGCTGCCTTTGCTTTCGTGCTTAATTTGACACGGTGTTTCAACGTATCATGCAGAGCATCCTTCACATCTTCCGGTGATACATAATCCCGGCCCGCGATCAGCGCGAGTGCCTTAGCCATTCGAAGAAGCGCGATACTTCCACGCGGACTTGCTCCCAGCGACAGATATTCACTGCTTCTTGTCTTCTCTACGATCGTCACGATATAACCGTAGATCATTTCGTGTACATACATATCATTCGCCTGCTTCTGCAGCTCCAGGAATTCCTCTTGGGAGATCACCGCCTGCACATGAGAGATCGGTCTGCTCGCATTGCCCTTCAAGATCTCCACGGCATCCTCATGCTCCGGATAGCCCATGGACAGACAAACCATGAAACGGTCTAATTGAGACTCCGGAAGCAGCTGTGTTCCTGCCGAGCCGATCGGATTCTCGGTCGCGATCACGGTAAATGGCTCCGGAAGCTGTCTGGTAACACCGTCCACCGTAACATTCCCTTCCTCCATAACCTCCAGAAGCGCCGATTGGGTCTTCGGCGAGGTACGGTTGATCTCATCCGCTAAGAACAGATTACAGAAGATCGCTCCCGGTTTATATTCAAATTCCTTCGTCTGACTATTGAACATTGAGAATCCCAGGATATCACTCGGAAGAACATCCGGTGTGAACTGCGTCCGCTTATAATCCATGGACATTGTCTTGGCAAATGTCATAGCCAGCGTCGTCTTACCGACACCCGGAATATCATCCAACAGGATATGCCCCTGCGCCAGCATAGCTGCCAGCACCTTCTTCACGACATGCTCCTTCCCCTTCACAACCTTATTGATCTCTGCCTGTATCTCATCAATTTTACTCACGTTCCGATCCTCCTGTATTCTTATCATCCTTTTCCCATC
>CACZRT010000143.1 GCA_902783585.1 uncultured Lachnospiraceae bacterium
CAAGAGCATCTATGCTCTTTAACTTATTATGATTAAAGCATACCCTCACCAGATTATCCTTATCGGCAAGTGCCGATATATCCTCTATGCGGTTGCACTGAAAATCCACATATTCAAGCCTATCCAGATTCTCAAGCGGTGAAATGTCTTGAATCTGCTCACCAACAATAATTACTTCCTCAAGATTGGGCATATTTTCAAGATCTGACAAAACTGTCAAATCTCCTATTTTTCCGTTATTGGAAAAATCCATCTTTGCCGTATCGACTTCATAATAATTGGGATATACCGTATTCACAATTATGTATATGCCGGTCACATCTTCCAAATCCTCATAGGATATGCTTCCATAGGGTTTATCTATAGAAGCCCTTACTGCTTCTTCTATAAGAGGCTCCGTAAAATGATATGCCCATTCCTTCTTTAAGACAGCCTGTATGCAGATGGCAAGTGCGAATATGACCACAGCAGCTATCACTAGGCCGATCGAGAACACTCTTATATTCCTCTTTTTTCTTCCCTTTTCATCATAAGGTTCATACAATCTGATCAAATCAGAGATAAGCGCATCATCATTCTTGTATCGCTTATCCGGCAGGAATTCTGTACATTTCCTTGAAATCTTTTCCAGGCCTTTATCTGCATTTTTCAGCGGTTCTGCCCGGCCTGTCAGCATCCAGGCAAGCACAATACCATATGAATATATATCAGATCGGATGTCAGTCTGCATAAAGCCATACTGTTCGGGAGCAGCATAACCGGCAGTGCCGCCTATGGTTGTATCCATCTGTTCCCCCTGCTTATATCTTCTGCTTATCTCAAAATCAATAAAAGCAACACTTCCATCATCTTTCACTATTATATTTTGTGGTTTGATATCTCTATGAATGATAGCCGGATCGAGTGAATGAAGTTCCCGCATGGCCTGTGCCAGCCTGATAGCCAGCTCAAGCTTTCTCTTATAATCTAATTTTTGCGCACGCATATACTCATCAAGAGAAATTCCCTCAACGTACTCACGTAAAACTATGTAATAATTATCGTTCTTAAATTCTTCTATGAACCTTGGAACCTGCGAACTTTCTGCATCCTTTAAGATGTTATTGTCATTGTTTTCATATATAAAACTGGTTTTAAAAAAACATTTCGCCACTACCTTTTTATGATCATCCTTATCTTCTGCAAGCAGGGCATATGAATTTTCAGTATGATTAAAGCACTCTATAATTGTATATTTATTTAAGAAATCTTTAGGTAGTGTACTTTCAAATTCAATGTCAAAGTTTTTTAGAAAATCTTCCTTGTCTCCCATCGTTTGCATACCCCATTACAATTAAGCTACATACCCAATATAGGCAATTCATTATCACAAAGTAAATCCTGCGTTTCCAAAATACTCATCTCATGAGAGATCGCATATATGATTATAGCATCTCTTTTTATCTTTGGGTAAAGAGCACCTTTTCCCGCAATATTTAACATTCTCTGTGTCTCGTCAAGAGAGAGTCCAAATCCAAAGGAAATCTGTAAAAGCTTATCTCTTGAAGGCACTCTCGTACCATTGAAAATCTGGTGGCCATAGGTTCTCTCGATCTGTGCTTTGTTAATCACTCGTTCAGGAATGGTATTCCTTTCCTCACAAAGCTTCATAAGATATTCCGCTATGGTACATTCATAAAAATCTGTCTCGTGCTTATACAATACAGTATTAATACTCTTTCCCGATTTAAGCTTATTTAACAATGAGTTTGTTGAAACACCCATACATTAACTCCTTTAAAATATATTGTAAAAGTTCAGAATATTTTAAAACATTTTTCGACAAAAAAGGTGTGCAGCATGCACACCTTAATATCATTCTCCTGTCCTGCATAATAAGTATGAATCATTCTTTCCCATTTTATTATAATACCATCCATTTATTTGATCAGATTCTCCAAGGTCTCAAATAAGATATCCGGCTGGACCGGTTTACTTAAATGCGCATTCAGACCTGCCTGCAGGCTTCGCTGCACGTCCTCATCAAATGCATTTGCCGTAAGCGCTATGATTGGAATCTGCCGGGCATCCGGACGATCGATTTCTCTGATCTTGGTTGTCGCCGTCAATCCATCCATTTCCGGCATACGCATATCCATAAGAATGGCGTCATAGTAACCCTCCTCATGGGATGCGAACATATCCACCGCCTCCTTGCCGTTAACGGCATGATCGGTTGTCATCTCACGCATTTCCAGAATCTGCATCATGATCTCGGCATTGATCTCCATATCCTCCGCCAGCAGAATCCGCCGTCCCTTCAAATCCGCCTTCACCTTGCTTCCGGCTTCACTCACCCGCTTCTTTTGGAGTGCAGTTTTAAACTCATCGATCAGATTACCGGAAAACAGTGGTTTGGATACAAAGCTGTCAACTCCCGCCTCTGTCGCTTCCTCCAGAATATCATCCCAATTATAAGCCGTAAGAATTATGATCGCCGTATCATCACCTAATATAGATCGTATCCGGCGCGTCGTCTCTACCCCGTCCATTTCCGGCATCTTCCAGTCTACAATGATCAGGTTATAGGTCTCCCGCCTTGCATGGCATACCTCTACCATCTCAAGAGCCTCTTGTCCGGAATGCGCTGTATCTACCGCTATACCGACCTGTCCCAGTATCAATTCCGCATGCTCACATGCCACCGGATCATCATCGATCACCAGCACCTTCATATCCTGTGGTCTTATTTCCAACTCATTTTCATCATCTTCTATCTTCTTATCGGAATTCATCAAGGTAACACTAACCGTAAATGTCGTGCCGACGCCCTTTTCACTATCTACCTTGATTTCGCCGTTCATCATCTCCACAATACTTTTGGTGATTGCCATACCCAGACCGGAGCTTCCGTATTTGTTCGTAGCGGCTGCATCCTCCTGGCTGAACGTGTCAAAGATCTTAGGCAGATATTCCTTACTCATACCTATACCTGTATCCCGTATCGTAAAGCGCAGGGTGGATTTACCATCAAACTCTCCTGTCTTCTCAGCTGCAAATTCCACCTTGCCACCCTCATTGGTGAATTTGACGGCATTCCCCAGAATATTGATCAGTACCTGACGCAGCTTCGTACTGTCACCGATATAGTAGTCATCCAGCTTTCCATTGATATGACAGTTATATTCCAGACCCTTCTCCTGACACTGTCCGCTGAAGATCACATTGATCTGCCCCATCAGCTTAGAGAACGCAAACTCCTCATTCCGGATCGTCATTCGTCCGGACTCGATTCTTGACATATCCAGGATATCATTGATCAGACTTAGCAAATGCTGTGCACTGGTTCCGATCTTTTCCAGATAATCCCGTGTAGAATCACTGATATCAGGGTCGTTTAACGCTAATGAATCCAATCCGATAATTGCATTCATCGGCGTACGAATCTCATGGCTCATGTTGGAAAGGAACGTGGTCTTCGCCTTGCTAGCCTCCTCAGCGGTCTTTAAAGCATCACTTAACGCCTGATTCTTAACCAGAGAATCCCTCATTTCCGCGTCAATGTCCGTAAAGCCGACACCGACCGCATGGATCGTCTTGTCTTCCCGCTCCCGATCGCTGTCCACATCCGCCATCCGGAGCATCTCATAGCTTTCTTTTCCATGTTTTATAACCAGATACCGATATGCGATAATGATCTCCTTTGCAAGACCGGCGCGTATGTTTTCCGGTTTGATGAAATCAAGAAATCCCTCCCGGTATTCTTCGGCGACGGCTGAATTCGCATATTTGGTGAATTCCTCTGTAAAGTCAAAATGATCTTCACGCCCCCAGTCATCATCCGTATTATCATTCCGATAACAGATTGCGCTGTCGGTATCCAGATTGACATAGTAGACACTCCGGTAATCCGACGCCATCGCCGTGATCATACTGTCCTGCTGTGCCCGTTTCTTCTCCTGCTCTAACAGTTCATCCTGCAGGGCGATCCGCTCCTCCAGCTCCTGCTGCAGAAGCTCTGATGTTTCTCTCTCCATAGCAAGCTTGGAAGCCTTGCGGGTCTGAAGAATCATCATGGCAGATATTCCTGCAAATACTATGGCGATCAGAATCGACATGATTAGACTTCTTTTCACGATCCCCTCCGAGATAGTATCAATCTGTTCACTGATCACGCTTTCCCGGATCAGATAGGTAAGCATCCAGTCGGTACGATGGACAGGGACATAATACATGGTTTCCCGAATCCCATTATAGGTGAAGGATACAACTCCGTTCTGTCCCTCTGCAAAATCATCACGCACGGTATCCAGCCCGTAGCCATCCTCAAAGGATGCATGTTCAAGCGCTGTCAGAAGATTATCCTCACTTGCCAAGCCGCCCAGTACCATGTTGGTCAGCGAGTCACCGTCAGAGGTATAGATATTGCAAAATGTGGTATTATTCGATCCGGATTGGAGCGATATGCTCTGAAGCATCATATCCATATCGATCTCCATAAAACAGACAACCAGATGCCCGCCCTCAAACGGCAGTCGGTCAACGGGTACTGCGATGATAACTTTCTTATTCTCTCCTTCCTCATTTTTAATGGATACCTCCGGCTCTGATAACGTCTGATAATCAAAGTCATACAGGGCAATATCCGTACGTGTGCCGCGGGAGGTATAGATTAGCCCGTCTTCATCGACAAATGCAAACTTTTCCACACCATAGAACTGCTTCATACGGAACTGGTATTCCTGTAAGCTTTCCACACTGCTTAAGTCATCACTCGTCATGAGCCCGATCGCTACATCCAGATTGCTGATGTAGTCACTTAACGTCGATGCAACCACCTGTTCCCGTCTGCCCGCAAGCTCATCAAGATAAAGCAGACTGACATTACGAACCGCCTTCTCCGTGTCCCTGCCGGCATTTCTCCCCAGCCAGATCGTTCCTATAATCAATATTAAGATAACAGCCAAGCTTCCGATGACCGCCACCAGCATTGTTTTTCGGCTATGTATATTCATGGATTCTCCTTTGTAATTGAAGCTATGTTGTGTCCGCTCTCGTCGCTTACCATTATTATCGTGCATTCGCGACGAGCACCTCAAAACCTTCGGTTTTTCGGTGTACGTTGGCACTCATTATATCATACTCGTTATTAAATTGTATATCTATTTTTTTGTGGTTTACATGCTTATGACTATATATCAGAATCTTAGACCAATATGTATTATCTTCTGAAATGACGTCTACTTCAAGTATTCTGGCGTGACATCTCTCCCAAGCTATTCTAACATCCGCTTATCACTGCGAATTGTAGCACAAGCAACTGTTGTCAGCATATTGCCGGTTATGGTTGCGGATGCTCCTGCCTTAAATGCGCGCTCCCCATCATTTTTAAGCAGTGCTCTGCCTGCTGCCAACCGAATGTCCGCCTTCGGATTGATATAGCGGAAGAACGCAATCGTTCTTAAGATCTCCGGCTCGGTCAGCTGCTCCAGATCTTCTAACGGAGTTCCCTTAATTGGCATCAGTGCATTGATCGGAATCGAATCCACCCCGATCTCCGCCAGACTGACCGCCATATCCAGACGATCCTCCCAAGTCTCGCCCATGCCGATAATACCGCCAGAGCATGCCCACATCCCCTCTGCCTTGACCATTTTCAATGTATCGATCTTCATATCATAGGTGTGGGTGGTACAGATATTCGGGAAATTCCTGCGGGAGGTCTCGATATTGTGATGATAGCTGGTCACGCCTGCCTCATGTAGTCTATGTAGCTGCTCTGCTGTAAGGAAGCCCATAGACGCACACAGATCGATCTTACATTCCTTATGCATCGTCTCATACGCATGAATTGCCTTATCGAATTCCGCTCCGGTCAGCGCCTTGCCTGCAGTCACGATGGAGAAACGGTCTACCCCCTCGGATTCGTTCATCCTGCATGCCTCTAAGATCTGCTCCTCCGGCAGAAAATCATAGATCTCACAATCCGTATGATGATGGGCAGATTGGGCACAATACTTGCAGTCCTCCGGACATCTGCCGCTCCGTCCGTTAATGATAGAGCACAGATCAACCTTGTCTCCTACATAATGCTCCCGAATCCGGTCGGCTCCCTCGCAGAGTTCATCCAGATCGCAGGTGAGGAAATAATTCAGATCGTCGTCTCTGGTAATACGCCTTCCATCTATGATTTCTTGTGCTAATTCTAATGGGGAAATACTTGTATTCATTGTCAGTCTCCTTATCATTTCTATGATTATCCGCAAGCAGATCAATACAATAATATTAAAGCGGATTCTCCTATTTACGCTTTCAACATGATTTTCTCAGAAATGATTATAGAAGCGCAGGTTTTAATTGTCAACCTATCGAAATATATAAGTTGACCAAATGTCCTCCAACAACTGATTCAACCGAATTACAATCTAATCCGGCAATGCCTGCCGCACATAGCTCCCGTCTGAATCATCATCACGATAATAGAGCAGATGAGCACTGTCTGTCAGAATCCGATAACTCACAGCAATATTCTCATAATCAAAGGCATGGTAATAGTCCCCTACCACTTGAAGTTCATCTGATTTCATATCAACTTGATATAACTTTAGTTGTTTCATATTAATTTCTCCAAAACGAAAGGCCATGTACATAAATACACAGCCTTTCGATTATAGCCACGCCATCAGCGAGGGCTATCTGTTATAGTTTCCACTTTAATCGGTAGGACTCACCGTCAAGAATATAATAACATATTGTTTTTGCATGTCAAGTAATTCTTTGGCAAAATATAACATACTATCTAATCTATTCATGAAATTCTATTTTTTATCAGATCTTCTTCTCGCACAGGGTTACCATATCCCCTGCTTTGATATATGTATTCCCCTTCGGGATCATATTATTGCTATTTCTGCATACAGAGACGATCACGGTATTATGCGGTATCTCCAAATCGCGAATATGCTTGTCCACCCACGGATGATCAGCATCTACCGTTACCTCACGCACACGGATACCAATATCATCGTCAAATTCCAAAGCACCAAGCACAATCCGGTCGCCTGCCTGAAGTACGATATGCCCTTTCGGAATAATAATCTCGTCTCCATGCCGGATGATCACAACCACCACCAATTCCGGCGGAAGCGCAATATCGCGGATCTGACAGTTCGCCCATGGATGTCCTTTCTCGATTGATAACATAATAAAATGAAGATCACTGTCTTCTGCCAGCTCAGAAAGTGATTTGGCTCTCGTGTATTGTTCTACGAAACCGGCAGATATAATACCGGTTGGGATCGCCACCAATCCCACGCCCAAGAATGCGATGACGATTGCCAATGCCTTGCCAAGTACTGTGATCGGATATATATCCCCATAACCAACGGTAAGCAGAGTTGATACCGACCACCACATCGCCGAGAATCCATTTTGAAAGACATCCGGCTGCGCCTCATGCTCGACACTATACATACAAAGGGAGGACGCCATCATCATGATCAGGATCAGCACCACGGAAGAAAAGATCTGCTGCCACTTCTCTTTCAGGACGTCCAGCACCACATTGAACGCGTCATATTGCGCATTGATCTTGAATAAACGGAAGATCCGCATGACCCGTAGCATACGGAATGCCACAAGTCCGGAATTAAATGCAAATGGAAGAAAAAAAGGAAGAAACGCCAGAAGATCGATCATTCCATAGAATGAAAAAATGAAATGAAACCTGGCCCTGACTTTACTGTCCTTCGGATACAGATAATCAGCTGTCACCAATCGAAGAATATACTCAATCAAAAAAATCACAGATGTCACAGCCTCTACTACATATAGAATGCTATTATACTTTATGCTCGAATCAAAGGTGGAATAGAACACCGTAAAAATATTGAGAATGATTACAAACACAATAAAATAATCAAACAGGGAACTCGGCAGATCCTCCCGATTCCCTATTTGAAGAATTTCAAAGATTCGTTTTCTAATATTACTACCGTTCATAGTCATCCCCTGTTATCCCTTTTTCTCTTAGGCAATTCTATATGCTCTCAGACACTGCTTGTTTCCCATGCTTATCTATGTTTCTATATTATCATGAATTCTTTTCCCTTTATGTCTTTCACATTCTATAGTATAAGCAATTCCGTAATTTTGCAAGTATCCATTTGTTAACATTGATCTACACCATTTGTTGTTTTTGATCTACAAGAATCCCATGTTATATGATTCAGGATGACAATCATTTGGTAATGATCCAATACCCAAGTCCCAATAACCAGCTTGTGAAGATTCCGTACAAGATGACGGGACCTGCTATCGTAAAGACCTTCACTCCAATTCCGAACACCTGACCTTCTTTCTGATATTCAATACAAGGAGACGCAACGGAATTCGCAAAGCCTGTGATTGGGACAAGCGCGCCAGCGCCGCCGTATTTGGCAAGCGGTCCATACAGATTCAATCCGGTCAGCAGAACTGATAACGCAACCAGTATCAACGATACATAGCTTCCCGCATCATCCTTCTCGATGCCTGCCACTTGCTGAAGAATCTGACTCACCACTTCTCCCAGGGTACAGATCAGCCCTCCGATCAAAAATGCGTGAAGACAGTTTGCCATCAGATTATGCTTCGGCGTGATCTGCTCCACATATTGATTATATTCCTCGTTTGTCGGTTCATATTTCATGATCTTCATCTCCATTTCTCATTCCAGTTTATATTTACCGCATGATTCATTACTATTATCCAGTTCTATACAATACATATTACTCCGGTTCTAACGAAAGCTCCATCCATTCACTTATCCGATTATCACATTGGGTCTTTAAATAAAAAGAACTGTGCCAGACTTCCCATCGTCTTTCCCAGCCCGACCGCTCCGATAATATAAGGCAGTCCCTTGCGCAGCTTCAGCCTTCGGCAAAGGATCGGGAATAGCTTGACCGTATCCTCCAGTGCCGCCGCCAGACAGCCGGTAAAGATACCGAAGAAAGCCCCCGTGATCAGCAGCCCGAACCAGCCTAACGGAACCGGGACATTATAGATTGTCAGGATATTGCCGGTCAGAGTTCCAAGCAAAATAATATTCTCCATCTCGATGATCCGGCTGCCGGTTCTTGCCCAGGCTTCCAATCTGGTATAGACGCCCATCGTCGCGATCAAAGCCACATACGCTCCGGAAATCGCCATTCCCGCCCCCACGCCAATCACGATCATCACGATATATTTCCACCACATTTCACCACTCCTTGCTTATGGATTTGGTTCATCACCACTTTTTTCCACTACTTGCTTATCGATACAATTCGAACCCCATTTTTCACCCTATTCCACCACGCTCTCCTGATTCCGGTCAGCACCAACGATGAAGGCCTGATCAACCTCCTTCTCATAGTCCCGCATCTGTACCTGCAGTGGAGACGGATCATTGGTCAGCTTGTACCGGCCTCCGTGATTGAAGAACAGGATCACGCCGAAGAATATGCCAATGGAATATGCCGCCTGAAGTACGCCCGGTCCGTCCGGCTTCACTCCCATGAACAGCACATAAATCTCATCAAACAGCTCCGGCATGGTTACATCCACATTGAAGGTCATAATAGAAAATGCCGCGCCGAAAAATGAGATTAAGGACACCAGCACCAGCTTGACCTTATCCTTAAGCTTACGCTTGTCATCCACCGGCTGATAGAATACTATAAATTCCGTCTCTCCAATACTCTCTACCTGACATTCCCGATGATTCATCAGAATCTTCTCAATCAGATAACAGGTAGAGAATACCTCCTTATACTGCTTCTCCTCCGGGATCTCCGCCAACAGAAGATTCTCTACATGATTCTTAATTTTCTTATCTTGACAGAACACTTCCGCGACATCCTTTACATATACCTTTTTCTGTGTCACGACGGAACTCATATTCGCATTCAAATATATTGTCGTATCCATGCTATTCTCCCTGTCCCATTCCTGTAATCAAACCGCTCCTTATGCTGCATGTCCACACTGTATGATCTCCGGTGTCAGAACCAGAATTCCTCCTGTATATTCAGTCTCTCCCGGACGGGAAGCCAAATACCAGATCGTTCCTGCCATAACAAGAAGCACCAGCAACCACCATAACAAATGATAGGATTTCTTAGCCATATAAGCATTCCTCCAATCTACGTTTATCATTTACAAATCATTTGCAAATCATTTCCGATTCTTTCATAACTTCAACAAATCTAATTCCGCTCATATTCCTGTCATCTTTCCTTTAGTATGAGTCATTGTTCAAATATTATGAAAAAAAGAGTTGGAAATGATTGGATTCCAACTCTTATATATTTCTATTTTTTAATTATGGAATATGATATCTGATCGGTCATTTCCGTGGATTGCCACATTCATGCAATCTCATATATCATATAAATCCATATGTTCATAATCATCATTTAACATATGATTTTAACATAGTCCGGCTCCACTCCTGTTGCATCTACCTGACAGGTAAATAAACAGCCGTCATATTCTCCGGATAGTCCATTTCCGGAAGAGGTAATATACAGAGTCTTCATGTCCTCTCCGCCAAAACAGCAGGAGCTTACATGCTCTGCCGGAACTTCAACAACATCCATGATACGCCCGGTTTTCCCGCATCGTTTTTCAATCCGGCGGCCGCCCCATACAGCAACCCACAGATTATCTTCCGAATCGATACACATTCCGTCCGGAACTCCGTCCTCTATCTGAAACAGGAGCTTTCGATCCGATAGATCACCGCTTGCCGCATGATAGTCATACTTAAAAACAGCATGCTCCATAGAGTCTGAGAAATAAAATTGACTGTGATCTCCGCTCCATGCCATACCATTCGAAAGCTTAGTATCCGCCTGTTTGCAGAGCACCTGTGCCCCATCAAAACAGTACAGACTGCCTCCCGCCTGATATCTGTCATCATCCGTGATCGAACCAAACCATAATCTTCCATCCGGGTCTGCCTTGGCATCATTGGTACGCCAGTACGGCTTATAGATCTCATTTAGTCCATAAAGCAAATGAAATTGTCCGTTCTCCATTCGGTAAAGCCCATCCTTCGCCGCAACCAAAAACCCCTCTGAATGATCCAGCGGAACTGCAGCACATAATGGTCGATCCATATGATAGCAGATTCTTTCATTCTCACGGACGCTTACCCATAGATTCCCTTCCGTAATATCTACCCATGATAATCTTGAAAACCGCGGATCATAATACGGGCCCTCGCCCAAGCTGTATTTATCCGTTCCTAACGCAATCGCCTGATACTTCATCTCTTCACCTCTAATCTCATACTTTCATCTTTTTTATAATCTCATCATAATATGCTTCGCCGGTCGCCAAATTCGTAATTCTCCATTCCAATATATACCAAAGAAAAAGGCATTACAAGGTCATTCCCTCATAATGCCCGATTGGTCTTACCAGATCATCAACTATGTAACATTCGCTTAAAGGTTCTGTAATTACGATCATCATCCGATCTGCAGTATACTGCAAACTCAATATTTCTGAACGCTTTCAAATAATCCTTGATCACATTCTGCGCCGCCTGCGCCACTACATTCGGATTATTCCTAAATGCTCCGCATCCAAATGCCCCCAAAATGACTGTATCAACACCCTCGCTTACCGCTACATCCAGAATGCGTCTCAAACGTTTCTCATGAATGGATAAGAGCGCCTTGTCTGTCACCTTCACTTTGCTGTTACCGTCGCCGGAATTATATCCATTGCTCGGCTGATCCCGCAGATTCGGTGCCGCACAGGTAATAACATCAACATAAAACCAATCCTTTTCCTCCATAAGTACAGGTGCAGCCGTATCCGTCTTAAATACAAGCACGTCCGGAGTATATATGATGTCGTCATTGTGAATCGGATCTCTGGCATTCCGGTGCGGTGTGTAGAACCCATTCCACATATCCGGTGTATTCAGACTAAAAAACAAACCGGAACATCTGCACAGGCATTCCTCCTGCGCACTTGCACCTTTTTGCACACCGCCGCCCGGGTTCGAGGCCGATGCAAAGTTGTGGACTGCCACCTTCTGATCCTTATATGCCTTCGCTGCCTCAAAAGTTCTCTTTTGCGATACAATAACCCTTGCAGGCTCCTCATATCGATGAAGTTCAGGCTTCTCCCTTGTATCCTTCTCCAATATCAATTTCTGACCGGCCGTTGACTTCTTAACCGCCTCTGCTATTTTGCTATCTGTTTTACATAGCTTTTCCGTATCTTGAAATACGGCAGCATTCTCACTTCTTCCCATGCTATCACAATCCTTTCCGTTATCAATTACATTCAACACTTATTCTTTCTCAGTTATACCGGCTCATTTATAACTATAATGCATAACCGGCTTCCCCACTCCATGAACCATCTTGCCCAGTTCCTTCAGCCTGCTGCCATATCTGTTCTTCATTGTCTTTACAAAATAAGACCTCTCATACTCATGACCCGATATTGTATCGTAGATGGCTTTCAACTGCGGCATGGTAAAATTCTTCTTATTTGGGAGAAACTGAAACGCAATATCTGTATAATCCAGTTTTCCCTTAAGTCTTTCAATAGCCATATCAATGATCCGATAATGATCAAATGCGATGTCCGATTCCTGAAGCAATAATCCAACGCTCTCATTCTTGAAATACCAGCTCTCATTTTTCCTCACAATATCAACCAGTGCGGCATTCTTGGCGTCATCTCCGGACGCAATCTTAAGCTTTTCAAATGGAACCATGGCAATATATGCGGTTGTCACGATCCATCCTCTCGGATCCCTGCCCGGCTCAGAAAATGTATACAGCTGTTCCAGATATACATTCGTTACACCGGCCTCCTCGCCGAGTTCACGCCTTGCCGTATCAAGCAGCGATTCCGAGGGCTGAGCGAACCCTCCGGGAAGCGCCCATTTATTCAAAAACGGATGATTTCCTCTTTGAATGAGCAGCAGCTTTAACTCCTTATGCTTCGGCTCTACTGTGAAGACAAGAATATCCGCCGTCATAGAAGGTCTCTCATACTTGGTCTGATCGTATGCTTTCAAAAAATCATTTTCCGATCCGGTTGTTTCAAATAATTCTGCCATAATGATTCCTTTCTATACTGCCTCTTTCGCAATATACCTGTTATATGCCTGATACACTCGTATAGTCTTATCATCGTATAAAGCTCTTATCTCGTTACCATATAAATTGTTCACAAAATCACTTCCTTTGAATAGCCGCACATTTAGAGTAAATATTACTCTAAATAGAAAATAACATATCCAAATTTGTTTGTAAAGAGTTTTTTGAGTAAAAATTACTCGTTTTATTATTGGGTTATGAAGCTAGAAACAAAACAACAGGGAAAGCAACGTGAATTTGAGACGACTATGTATTGTTTCAGAAATGGTTTTGTATTATACTGATGCTAAATAGGGATTCGACATGGCAGGATCTCGAAGGATTCCTGCCGATACATATCACAAGGAGGAATGAAACATGAATTTTGATTATTCGAGTATATTTGATGAAGCATCTACGACATTTGGAGCATTTCTGGCACTGATTTTTGTTATCCTGGTAATTGTCTGCTGGGCGAAGATCTTTAAGAAAGCAGGAAGACTTGGATTCTGGGCCATTGTGCCTTATGCAAATCTTTGGGTATACTATAAGATTTCTACGCGGAATCATATCCTCTGGTTTATTCTATCGTTGATTCCGGTTACTGCATGGATCTCAGCCATTGCAGGCTGCTTTGGTCTTGCCAAAGCCTTCGGCAAAGGATTCGGATTCGGACTTTTGCTTTTGATCGTTCCATGGATCGGGTTGCCGATTCTCGCCTTCGGACACGCAGAGTATGAGGGTGTCTGAAATGATGTCCTTACCGGGTATATAAGCGGGATATCAGAAGAATCCTATTCTATCCACCACTCCGGTGTCAGTTCGCCAAGCTTCATGACCCGTCCGGTAGAATAATCGATCATGATATCAATATCCTGATACCTTCCCGGCATCAGCTGCACCATCAACTCCCGGCATGCTCCACACGGTGCCCCTTTGCCTTCATTTGGCGGAATACATAGCACTCTGTCAATCTCATACTCTCCATTTGTGATCATATTGAAATAGCATTTCTCTCGGCGCAGATACCAAGCGTCGAGCAGGTATCAATACACACGCCGACATATATCTTCCCTGACTTTGAACGAACAGCAGCCGACACTCCGCCTGCCGTCACATAATCCGATATTGTTCTCTCACCAAGCACTGCCTTCGCAGCCTGATACATATCCATCCAGATCTGATCCATATTTTATATCTCCCTTTCTAGCCACTGAATATCAAATTATATTGACAGAACATATGTTCTTGTCTATAATATGAGTATAGGTGTTACCATACTCGGTAGGCGGTTGTCCAATAATCGAAATACTGTGAACTTCGTTTACATAGAAACCTCAAAAGGGGAATCTTCGAAAGGAGGACATTGTCATGTTGACACTATCAGATTTCATAGCTGTTCTAAGCTTGTGTATTGCTTGCTATAGTCTTGGCTATGCGATAGGTCGTCATA
>CACZRT010000144.1 GCA_902783585.1 uncultured Lachnospiraceae bacterium
ATATCCCCTACTCGATGTCGCGCCCCTCGGCAAATATCCATGCAAGCATGTCTGCTTGCCTCGGGGAACGCGCAAAAAAAATGACATGCCATACATACCTGCAACGGTAACTATGGCATGTCATTCCATATACGATCAATTATTGATAATACCATTTCTCTGCTTCTTCACTCCCCTCTTCCGGCTTCGGCATCAGCTTATGCAGGATCCACTCCATCGGGAAGGAGAACCCATACATGAAAACTCCCGGGATCACAAGAACCGTCCACGGCATCAGATAGATTCCAACCAGTCCAAGGAGGAAGGCTGCCATGATCCCGATGGTAACCGGCAGGAAACGGAAAGCTACAACAAAGCTCATCTTCATAAGCTCCAGATTCCGCTTATCAAATCTGGACAGAAGCGGCCACAGATAAATGGATAAGCCAACCGCCAGGAATACCACCAGAAGCAATACAATGAATATCGCGTCATTGGTCGCATTCTCATTCCCCCACAGATAGATCAGGTCAAAGGCAAGCATTACAACTGCCAGATCGAACAGGATCGTCATCGGCAACGTCTGAAGGAAGTTCGTCTTGAAAGAATGCCAGAATGATTTCCATGGCCGTCCGGCATTATACCGCACACACTTGGCCATCGCATAATAAGCCGCCGTCGTAGAGGCCCCGATCGTAATCAGCGGGATCGATACGACCAGCCACAGAAGCCCGATCAGAAGCACATCACCAAGGGCATTCATGAATCTCGCGAACTTCGAATCATACGCGAAGATCCGTTCATTCAGGGTCCGGTCATCCTGCCGCTTTGCCCTCTTCTTTTTCTTTTTATCCGTCTTATCCACCGCCTCCGGATCTATGGTCTTATCCACATCCGAGAACTGGTATTCATCCTTCCGAAACATTCCGAGCCTGTTCCTTTCTTATTAAGAACCCGACAGAAATGCTTCTGTCGGGTTCTTTGCATACTTATATGTCAGCATTCTGACATGATGATCGGCATCTACTTAGTTGAAGTAAGAATCCAAACCATCCTGTACCTGCTGCTTGTAGGTCTCCTGGAACTGTGCCGGGGTAACCTCACCCTTCATAACAGATTCCAGATCGTACTGAATATTCATGCTGTTCCACAGATCAAGCTGAGAATGTGCACCGCAGTCATTCATAACTTCGAAGTTTGCATTCTGCATCTCCTCTGTTTTACCGGTTACACCATACCACCAGTTCAGTGTCAGCTTGCTGTCACGCATAGAATAATCGCCATCCATCCAGTTCCAGTAGTCATATAAGAAGTTATAGATGGTTTCCGGCTCAGCGATACCTGCAGGAATGATATAGAACTCACCGGAGGTAAGATTCTTACCAGCGTTGGTATCCTTGTTTCCGGAAGGACCTACCGGCCAACGAACATAAGCAACATCGAACGGAAGCTCTGCTGTTCCGGCGTCACTCCAGTCATAATCGTTGTTACCTGCCTCGATCCATGCTGCGATCGGGAAGAATCCGATATTACCCTGTGTATACTGATTTCTCATGCTATCGGAAGGAGATCCTTCATAATCGTATGGATAGCAGATATTATATACATTATACATATCAGAGAGCATCTGAAGTGCTTCGCCAACCGGTGCTGAATCTAAGCTCTGTGGCTGACCAGGAGTAGCAATTGTTGCACCATTACTCATCATCAGGTTCTCGAAGGTCTCATACTCATAACCACAGTAACCATACTGATCAACCTGTCCGTCGCCATCGGTATCCTGTGTTAATGCCTGTGCATATTCAATGAACTTATCCCATGTCCACTCACCACGCTCATACAGATCACGAGGATCCTCTAAGTTGTTATCCTCTAACATCTGCAAGTTAAATGCCAATGGATAAGTAGCTTCTACCTGACTCTGAGCCTCTACTCTCTTGATAATACAAGCCTTGCCATCGCCAAGATCTAAGTAGCTCATAACTTCCTGAGTTGTAAAGATATCTGCATCCTCTGGAAGAACGGTCTTTAAGTCAACTGCAAGACCATTTGCCTGTGCCGGAATTGCCATACCGGTATCTACTAAGTAAATATCTGCATCCGGTGTACCTGCCAGTACAGAGGTTGTAATTGATTCCTGAACACCTGTATAAGTCAGGTTCGTCCAGTAATACTTACAATTATACTTATCCTCCAGGGTCTTAACATTCGCGAACTTCATCTCTGCAACCTTCTTATTGTGCTGATGCTCTTCATCATCACCGCCGATGGCTGTCTGATAGTCCGGAGAATCCTCTAATGCATCATCACTATCATAGTACTGAACCCACCAGGTACCGATCAGGATCTGACGGCTTCCGTCGGAGTTCGTTCTCATATAACCATTACCGGTTGTAGCCGGTGTACTGCTTGGAACATCTCCGCCAGTAGTATCACCACCACTTGTTGTATCTCCACCGGCGTTACCACCACTTGTACATGCCATTAATGATAATGTCATAGCAGCTACAAGACCGGCAGAAATGATCTTCTTATAAAGCTTCATTTATCATACCTCCTGTTATTATAATTACGTTTTATGCTTCTATATATCTTCTGGTTATCCGGTGTAAGAGCTCTTTACAAGCCCTTACACCCATAACATATACTTATTTTGTCTCAGAGCAGATCTTTACAGAATAAACTTCCCAAGCTGTATCTGATTCACACTGAAGAACATTTCCCCATGTTGCAACATCATCGCCAAGAACGGCTGAGATCGTCTCGTAAGGGATCTGAGCAACCCCATTACTGCATATAGCCCAACCGGTAGAGCCATCGCCGCCGGCAATCGTTCCATCACCGATTCTCTGCCACTGTGGTGCTCCCGGGAATACCAGCCAGATGTTACCGGATTCACTTGAATAAGATACTTCAATTACAGATCCCGGTACCAGAAGTGCCTGCTGATCCTCGCTGATTTCAACCTGAGCGCCCTGTGCCCATGCACCATCACTATCGCCCTGGAAGCCCTCGATTTCTGTAAAGGTATTCATCGGCTTAATCTCTGCGGCCGTACCAATCTTAACATCATATACTTCCCAAGCAGTATCAGACTCGCACTGGATCACATTACCCCATGAAGCAACATCATCACCAAGAACAGCTGAGATCATCTCATAGGTTACATAAGCAGTGCTTCCGTCACAGATTGCCGTTCCGGTAGAACCATCACCACCTGCAATTGTTCCATCACCGATTCTCTGCCACTGTGGTGCTCCCGGAAATACCATCCAGAGATTACCGGATTCTGATGAATAGCTGATCTCAAATACAGATCCCGGTACTAAGAGTGCCTGCTGATCCTCGGATAATTCGAACTGTGCGCCCTGTGCCCATGCACCGTCAGAAGATGTCATTCCAAGACTTGTCTTGTTAATTGCTGCAATGCCCTTAGCCTGCTTACCAATCTTCACACTGTATACTTCCCACGCAGTATCGGATTCACACTGAAGAACATTACCCCATGTAGATACATCCTCACCAAGAACGGCTGCAATCTGCTCATAAGTGATCTGTGCAACATTCTTAGCACCATTAATATAAGCATAACCGGTAGATCCATCACCACCTGCAATCGTTCCATCGCCGATTCTCTGCCACTGTGGTGCACCCGGAAGAACCATCCACATATTACCACTCTCTGATGAGTATGATATTTCAATGACAGCACCTGGTACTAACAATGCCAACTGATCCTCTGTGAGTTCTACTTGAGCGCCCTGTGCCCATGCGCCATCACTATCACCCTGGAAACCTTCAATCTCGACTGCATCTTCAATTCCATAGAGATTCATACGGTCAGAACCGCTGCTCTGCTTAACAAACTCTGCAGAACTATCTGCTGAAAGTACATTGCCATCTGCATCCTTGAATGCAATATTGTCAATGTACAGATTTGCAGGGTCTCCGGCATAGGATTCCATAGATACTACTATGTAATTACCTTCACCAAATGAATAATCATCCGGTACAGTGTAGCTTACCGTCTTTGGATTCTGGTTCTCCAGATAGATGGACCAGCTCTCAGAGGTCTGATCATTCTTCTCTCCTACCAAGCCATAGATATTACCGGATACAGCTGCGAACTCGCTTCCTTGACTCTCAATCGCAAGAGCCAGCTCTACCGTCTTCAGCTTCGATGCATCACTTCCAAGAAGTGCATCTGCCTGAATACCAATAAAGACGCCTCCGTCACTGGAAGGTATTACCTTCAGTGCCTTAGAACCGTTATACTCAGCTACCTCAAGCGTAGAAGAATCTGCACTTGGATTAACCTTCGTATCCACGCCAACAAAGCTGATTGAATCATCTTCGAAGTCTACACTGACTTCTCCGGTTGCTTCATCTCCACCTGTCTCGTCCTGTCCACCGTCATCTGTGGTTGCGTCTTCTGTTACTTCCGGAGCATCCGTTGCCGGAGCCTCTGTGGAACCACCGGAAGTACATCCTGCCATAGCAAGCGTCATGACACCCGCTGCGGCCAATGCTAATAACTGCTTCTTTCTCAACTTTTACACCCTCCTTTTTTGGTCGAAGTTACATCTTTCCATCATTGCTTTCAACATTGATCGTCTCATTATAGCATTATTTTGTCATAAAGTAAATCATGATCAACCTACTATACCGCTTCGCTCAACGCCTTCAATGAAGTTCTTCTGCAGAATCAGATACACAATGACAATCGGCAGAAGAATGAGCAGCACACCGGCATCCAGATACAGTTCCTGGATCGTCGGATCCAGCACCTTATCCAGATTAGCGATGTTTGCCTGCAGAGATGCAATCTTCTTACTAATTACCACATTCTCGCTGATCAAGAATAACTTCGCATAAAATGTATCATTGAACTGCCATACGATTGAGAATACCGTGACAGTAATGATCGCCGGTGACGCATTCCGAAGCATGATCTTGAAATACGTCTTCCACACTCCACATCCATCCACAAAGGCTGCCTCTTCGATCTCCTTCGGCAGTCCGCGGAAGAACTGGTTAAATATATAGATATACAGACCTGACCGGATTCCGCAGCCCAGCGCTGTCAGAATATACATCGGCCATACCGTTGCCATCAGATTGATCGGTGCTCCATGAATTGCCGTTACAATGCCAAATGGATCAAAGGAACGGAAGGTAAGATAGAACGGAAGCATGACGGTATGTGACGGAATTACGATCATCACAACTACCATGGCAAACAAGACCTTCTTCAGTGGGAATTCAAATCTTGCAAATCCATATCCTACCATAGAACAGATGAGTAGCTGGAGCAGCGTCAGGCTGCCGGTATATAACAGATCTCTTCCCATCGTCGGCAGGTAATCCAACCGTTTCCATGCCAGCTGGAACCGCTCCCAGGTCGGGAACTGCGGAAGGACAAATACCATTGGATTATATGCATCAACATCGGAAGATATTGCATTGACAAACATACCAATGAGTGGTGACAGGATGACATATCCAACACCGACTAAGATCAGGATTCGAATGATCAGTACAAATAATTCCTTGATCTTATTCATTAAGATCTTCATCTCAAATGGATCATGAATAAATGTATTCAGTCGTTTGATCAGATTCATATTATGCCCTCCCTTCTTAATTATAGTAAAACGTTCGTTTCTGTATGAACCAGACTACCAGCATCAGTATCAATACGGTTACTATCGTCGATACCAGTGAGAATACCGAGCTTAGACCGTAATTCATCTGGTTAAAGGCTACATCATACGCAAGATCAACAACCTCGCTCTGTGTGAAGCTGTCCACGATCGTATATACCACATTGGTTATGATGTGCGGCATTACCATCGGGAAGGTTACCTTCCAGAAGGTCTCATAAGCGGTTGCCCCTTCGATCTTGGCAACCTCATACATCGAGGTCGGAATGGATTGCAGAGCCGCAATAAAGATAACGATCTGCACACCGCTTGCCGAGATAATATCATTGATCCGGCTTACCGCCTGTATGATATAGTCCATAAAGGCCCCGGGGATACCCAGCGATATGAACATATTCATCAAATAGTTAATATCAAATGCGATCGTGCTCGATGCCGTTGCCGTAACCTCTGCCGCCTGGCTGGAGATACCACCCGCCATCATCGTTGCGCTTAAGTCCATTGCCGCCTGAATCGCACTGGAATTCAAGATGACCGGCAGGAAGAAGATCGCACGTACAATGGATCTGCCCTTGAACTTCCGGTTCAACATCATCGCCATAAACAAGCTGAAGAAGATGATCAGCGGAACATCGATCACCATATCCGCAACCGAAGTCGTCAGCACCTGCTTGAAGCTCGGATGCACACGGAATGCATAGATGTAATTGGCAAATCCGACATTCTCTAATTGGAAACCACCGTTAATGGCATCTACGGTCAGATTTGAAAATGAGAACTGTCCCGTCATGATCAGGGATCTGACATAGAATGCTATGAATCCGATCAGCCACGGAAGAATGAACAGATATCCGTGCAGGCTTCGTTTTTGGAGAAGTGTAAGTCTTTTTCTTTTTTTCATTTATTTACCCTCCAATCGATATCCCATTGCCGGAATCTCTACGCCATCTACCGTACAAGCTTCATTCGAATAGTTCACATAGATGATCATTCCATTGTCATAGGTGACTTTCCGTACATTGTTATCAAGTATCTCATGTCCGACGATCGCCGAACCGCTTACCGGTGCCAATGCTTCATTCACCGTATTATATTCTTCAACCGCTGCCCGCTCCCAGTTCGCATACGTTGTCGTATAGAACCGGTTCAGTGCCGTCAGCTTCATTTCACTCGACTCTTCCCATGTGAATACATAATGTGGAGAAGCTCCGGATTCGATCAGCTTCAGGGTCATTGCCGGCATATTGTCCGAGCTTTCAAAGTTCAGCAGATCGGAAGAATAATCAATATATCCATGCAGGATCATCTGATACAGCGGAATATCCGTATCCGTAATCGCAACCTGACTTCCCGCAAGCGGCGTGTTAATGATGTCGCTGCTGTATGCAAATGCATAGCTGTTCGCATCCGTTGTCATGAGCGCTTTCCCGGTCGCTTCCAGGGTATCGAACTGACCAAGCACAACATCCAAGGCTTCCTCGCGGTTGATCTGATTGGTCCGCTTCTTATCCGAAGTCAGCACATTACCCAGATCCCGAAGAGAAATTCCGTATACATCATACCGATCGATCCGCTTCGAAAA
>CACZRT010000145.1 GCA_902783585.1 uncultured Lachnospiraceae bacterium
CAAACAATCATGTACCATTAATCAAAGGAATTGATATTATATGAAGGATATTATTTATGAATTACAGGATCTTAGATATCTGGAATGGGCGAAGATCCGTCATTCGTCAGGGACTGCCGGATCTTTTTTGAAAGCCTATGATGATCTTCCGGATGGCAAGAGATATTATAAGCTGTCGGATTATGACAGTGTTCAGGGGATCGTGGGACATGAATGTGTGAATGAGATTATCGTTCAGAGACTTATGGATCTCATGCATATGGAACATTTACAATATACTCTGGTTCACGCCCTGATCAAGCTTCAGGGTCAGGAGTATGAGACCTATCTGTGTGAATCCAAGGATTTCAAACAACCGGGGGAGAGTAAGCTTGCATTTGAGGATTATTATATGATGGAACGGCAGGATGATGAGCTGCCGCTTGATTTCTGTATACGAATGGGGTGGGAGGAGCGCATTTATCAGATGTTCCTGTTGGATTATCTGATATTGAATCGTGATCGGCACGGTGCGAATATTGAGGTCCTTCGTAATCCTAAGACGAAGACGATCCGTCTTGCTCCTTTCTTTGATCATGGCTTGTCACTGCTTTGCAGATGCCGTTCTGATAAGGAAATCCGATGCTTTGATGTGATGGAGGATCGAAGAGTACAATCCTTTATGGGTAATCATTCTGTGGAAGAGAATTTGAAATGGATCCCCAAGGAGTACGGAAAGGGTATAGTTAAGCTCCACAGCAAGGATCGCAAGGTTGTCATGGAAGGCTTAGACGGGATTCTGTTGAAAGCGCATCAGGAGAAGATCTGGGAAATGATATGGAAAAGGTGGGAGTATTATGATTCTATTCGAAATTCATGATGCGTCATATCGATATGAATTTGTTTTGGGGTATTTGTTTTATTATGCGCATGTCAATGAATTTTATATCGAGCTGAATCCGGAATTAGATGCGTGGAGTGCACCATTTATTCTACAGGGATTCGTTAAAAATGGAAGGTATTCTGTGGATGCGGATTGGTCAGCAAGATGGGTATCCCAGAGAATCATTCCGCCGGATCGGCAGAATCTTGGCATGATTTTAAAGGAGAATGGTATGACGGAATATGATCCGTATCGATTGTTGGTCTTAAGCGAGGGGCGATGTGCGCAGGATGATAATTATCTGGTCAGGTGTCAGGAGACGGAATTGCCGGAATATGTTAGGGAGCGAAAGAATCAGAAAATTCGGGAGATCCTGCCGATGAATAATCGGAAAATGATGATATTCTTTAAGGATGATATAACAAGATGTGTAGACATGCAGGATTATCTGAAAGACCGGTCGGAATATGCTCCGATTCTTACTCGTCAGGATCTGTATGAAAAGGCGCGTGTGCAGGCAGGCGGCAATGGGATTACCTGGGGAGAAGGACGGAGTGTGGCGTCAGAGGAGCTGCGTACTTGTGGGGAAGAGATTCCGATATCGTTGGAGGATATGGAGACATTTGTCCGTCACAGAGTTGTGGATACCACGGAGGCAGCTAATATGATGAATTGCAGCAGGCAGTATATGAATCAGCTGGTCAAGCAGGGAAGTCTGCAGCCTTTGCGGGATATATCTAATAATAAGCTGTTTCTGAAAGGGGAGATCGAGGGATAGGATCCTGACAGAAATCGCATTAAATACACCATTAGAGGATAGCAATTAATTATACGTAAATCAAAAAAGGTTGGATTCCAAATGAAAAAAGATAAGCTTAAGTATATAGCATCTATAATATCTTTCATAATGTATATTCTTTGTGTAGCCGGAGATATCCGGCTGCTTGTCAGATGGAATTCCTATGGGGAGATACAAAGCGCCCTTGCTTTATTCGTGCCATTGATGCTTTTTCATATGGTATTTGTGATTCTTGGCATTGTCTGGATCCGGCAGTGGAAGAGAATGCAGGAAAGCAGCGCGGAGGCGGAAGGTAGAACGAAAAAAGGCGTGGGTCGGTTTGTGCTTCTGGGTATATTGGGGATTGTTGCAGTGTATTCTCTTATGACAGCTGATACGATGGTAAGCTATATCTATCAATCAAGAAATGGTCACTATGAGGAAATGGAAAGGGAGAACTTTAAAACTGAGGCAACAATGTTGGTTACTTCCGAAGATCTTGCGGTCGGGTCTGAGAACAGATGGGATGAGACGATCACGAATACCGATCAGGGACAGAATCTGTCGCCACAGATAACCTTTGAGTCGGTTCCCGGAGCTTCTTATTATGTGATCTACATGGTAGATGAGAGTGCAAATAATTGGGTTCATTGGTATGCTTCCGGCATTACACAGACATCCTTGGATCATGGAGCAAACGTTGGAGATTATATCGGTCCATACCCGCCGGAAGGATCGGGCGACCATATATACACAATATATGTCTTTGCGCTTGCGGGAGATCCGGATCCTCATACAGGATCGGGTCTGATACCGTTTGATGAGCCGGGAGTGGATCCTGCAAAGCTTCATGATACACTTAATATTAAGGACAGTGGCAGGAAACCATATCTGTATGGAAATGTCTTGGCATTCGGTTACCTTACAGGAGTGTATTCGAGATAAGCCGTAAATGAACCGATTGCCATGAGTTAAGTTATAATGGAGGATGGTTTGACTTTACTTGACGATCGTCAAGTAAAGTTGTGTATCAAAAAATGAGCAGATAAAAGG
>CACZRT010000146.1 GCA_902783585.1 uncultured Lachnospiraceae bacterium
AAGATCAGGATAGCCGCTCCCTCACCCATTACAAAGCCGCCGCGTTCCTTATCAAATGGAATCGAAGCACGATTCTTATCATCGGTCACCATCAACGCTTTCATGGAAGTAAAGCCGCCGATACCCATATCACAGATACATGCCTCTGCACCTCCGCACAGGATCACATCACTATATCCGTCACGAATATTATGAAAGGCTTCTCCAATTGCATTATTGCCGGAAGCACATGCCGTTACAATACAGGTACATACGCCCTTAAAGCCGGTCTCGATGGCAATCTGTCCTGCTGCCATATTCGGAATCGACATCGGAATATAGAATGGAGAAATCTTCTCAAAGCCACGGTTCTCTCCTCTGGTATGCTCTGCCTCCGTCGTCTTCAGTCCTCCGATACCGGAAGATATGATCGTACCACACCGATACGGATCCTCCTTTGTCATATCAAGCCCACTTTTCGCGAATGCCTCCTTCGCAGCGATCATGGCAAACTGCGTATACTGATCCATATGCTTGGCTTCTTTTTTATCGAGATAATCCTCTACATGATAATTCTTGACCTCGCCTGCAAGATGAACCTTATACTGTGAGACATCGATCTGGGTGATCTCGTCAATTCCGCAGACGCCCTTCTTCACATTCTCCCAGGTCTCCTCTACATTATGTCCCAGAGGATTAATCGTTCCCATTCCCGTCACTACAACTCTTCTTTTCATGTAATCCTAATCCTTTCTCAAGCTTTCACTATCAGCACATACCACCGTCTACATGCAGTACCTGTCCTGTAATGTAAGATGCCTTGTCCGATACCAGAAACGCAACCGCATTGGCCACATCCTCCGGACATCCCATACGGTTAAGCGGTATACTCTTCGCCATCTCTTCCTTGACCTGATCCGACAATCCTGCCGTCATATCTGTTGTAATAGAGCCCGGTGCAACCGCGTTGGCAGTGATATTCCGGGAACCCAATTCCTTGGCAAGCGACTTGGTCATTCCGATCACACCCGCCTTGCTTGCCGCGTAATTCACCTGACCGGCATTCCCTATGACACCAACAATACTGCTGATCGTAACGATCCTTCCATACCGCTTCTTCATCATCAGCTTAGAAGCAGCCCGCATGCAATAAAATGCGCCTCGAAGATTCGTGTCGATCACCTGATCAAAATCATCATCCGACATTCGGATCAAAAGTCCGTCCTTCGTAATCCCCGCATTATTTACCAGAATCTCGATCGTACCGGTAACCTTCAGGGCCTCCTCAAACAGCCGGTCCACATCCTCCTTCACGGAGATATCCGCCTGAACAGCAAGTGCCTGAACACCAAGCTCCTGACACATCGCCACCGTTTCATTTGCAGCATCTGCACCGTTCGCATAACAGGTCACGATATTCGCTCCCTCTCTTGCCAGCTCCAGACAAATTGCCCGTCCGATTCCCCGACTCCCGCCGGTCACCACCGCCGTCTTATTCTCCAACAACATACTCTACCTCTTTCTGTATACTTACTTTTATGTAGAAAAATTACCAGTCTAATATCATTACAGATTGGAATAAGCGTATGCATGAACAGAGCGGAGCCTTTGAGAACGCCGGTACTTACGCACCGTTTTTTTGGTGCGTTACGTACCGCTGCGTTCGAAACGGAGCGCAAGCGTATCCGCGGTTGTTTATGCAGCGCTTATTTCAATCGTAACTAAATTAGACTCAGTAATTTCTCTACATCCTCAACCTTCTCCACACTATAACATGTAATCTCCGGACAGGTCTTCTTCGCGAACTTGGAAAGCACGCTTCCCGGACCGATCTCAACGATCGTATCCACCCCCTGCTCCTGCATATACCGAATGGAATCTTCAATATAGATACTGTGCTGTACCTGTCTCTCTAACAGCTCCGGAATCGTCTCTTCATCCGTCTTCGTCTTTCCCAAGGTATTGAATACGACCGGAAGCTGCATCTCGCCAAACTGCTCCGATGCAAAGCGTTCTCTTAACTTATCACCGGCAGGCTTCATCAACGAGGTATGAAATGGTCCGCTGACCTTTAACGGCATGCATCTTCCGCCAGCTTCCGTTAATAATTCTATTGCACGGTCTACCGGTGCTGCGTCGCCGGAAATAACAATCTGTCCCGGGCAGTTATAATTCGTCGGTTCCACAACAGAGAATTCCTGCCCCTCGAATTCCTTCTGTGCCTTAGCCACACAAGCCTCTACCGTCTCACGTGGAAGCTTAAGTGCTGCAGCCATCTTGCATTCCCGATCATGAACTGCATCTGCCATTACACTTCCCCGGTAGGCAACCAATGAAATTACCTGCTGATCCTCAAACACACCTGCGCAGTGCAATGCCGAATATTCGCCAAGACTGAGCCCTGCCGCATACTCCGGGATAATTCCCTTTGCTTTTAAGATCTTCGTTACACCGACCGCAAACGCCACCATACATGGCTGGGTATATTTGGTTGTATTTAACATCTCCTCCGGTCCCTCAAAGCAGCACTTCTTCAGATCAAATCCGACATCGGTGTGATCGAAGACTTCCTTGAATTCCGGATAGGTATCATAGAAATCCTTGCCCATCCCTACTGTCTGACTGCCTTGTCCGGCATACATAAATGCTAATTTCATATTCGTTCTCCTCATATCATATTGTAACGGCTTTCATCAAATGATCGGTCATCCATATTCATGTCGTATCCACTCAATGCAAACCATACTTATTCTATTGCTCCTATGCAAAGCTCCTGTGCAAATCAGCAAGGAAACTACAAATCCACAGACTTAAGGCGTGCCAGCTCCTTCTTAGCACCTTCATATAACTCCTCTAAAATGGCAGCAACCGGCTTGATCTCGGTAAGCTGTCCGCAGACCTGTCCGGCCATGACGGAACCATTCTTGGTATCTCCCTCTAAGACTGCACGGCGAAGACCACCCAGCGTGAACTGTTCCAATTCCTCTCTGGTACCGCCGCTTCGCTCCACCTTCAAATACTCTCTCGCCATATCATTTTTTAAGATTCGGACCGGTGCATCTAAGGATCTTCCGGTTACAGTCGTCGAATTATCTCTTGCCTTAATGAGTGCCTGCTTATAATTCTCATGAATCGGACATTCCTCACTGACCAGCAGACAGGTTCCTACCTGAATCCCTGCTGCACCAAGCGCAATAGCCGCCGCGAATTGTCTTCCGTCTGCAATTCCGCCGGCAGCGATCACAGGAATCGATACCTTATCGATCACCTGCGGAACTAATGTCATGGTCGTCATATCCCCAACATGTCCGCCGCTTTCACCGCCCTCTGCAATCACGGCATCCGCTCCCTGCTGCTCCACCTTTCTTGCCAATGCGGTACTTGCAACCACCGGAATCACCTTCGCTCCGGCGGATTTCCACAGCTCCATATACTTTCCCGGAGTGCCTGCTCCGGTCGTAATGATCGATACCTTCTGATCTGCAAGCATCTGAGCAATATTATCCGCATCCGGATTCATCAGCATCAGATTCACGCCAAAAGGCTGATCCGTCAGACTTCGGCATTCTATAATCTCCTCTTCGATCCGCTTGGCATCCCAGCCTCCGGACGCGATCAGACCCAGACCCCCGGCATTCGATACAGCTGCCGCAAACTTACCGGTCGCAATATTTGCCATACCGCCCTGTATGATCGGATACTTAATCCCTAACATCTCATTTAAAATCATATCTTCCCGCCTACTCCTATTCTAACTCTTTACTACTTACAACACCTTTTTAATACAGTTTTTATAACAGATTTATGAATCATTGTTACATGTCTACCATGGAACCTTTGAGAACGTATGATTCACTTCTTCGCCTTCGCAATAATGGCAGCGTCCATATGACGGAATTTCTCATACCGGTTTCTTGCCAGCTCATTTGGACTCATTTTCTTATACTTTGTAAGCTCCGCTACCAGCATATTATCCAGCTCGCGGTATACCTTCTGCGGATTATGATGCGCGCCTCCAAGCGGCTCCGGAATAATGCCGTCGATCACGTGAAACCGCTTCAAGTCCTGTGCGGTCAGCTTCATCAGATCACAGGCCTCCGCACTCCGGCTGGAATCCTTCCACAGGATCGAAGCAAAACCCTCCGGTGACAGAACGGAATATACCGCATTTTCCAGCATATATACACTGTTGGCAACACCGATCGCCAAAGCGCCGCCGCTGCTTCCCTCTCCGGTTACGATCGCAATGACCGGAACCTTCAATGCGCTCATTTCCGCCAGATTCTTGGCGATCGCATTGGCTTGTCCATTCTCCTCAGCCTCTAATCCCGGATATGCACCCGGTGTATCAATAAATGTGATGATCGGACGATCAAACTTCTCTGCCTGCTTCATCATCCGCATGGCCTTCCGATATCCCTGCGGCTCCGGCATACCGAAATTATACTCCATATTCTCATTAATGTTCCTGCCCTTCCGATGTCCCAGCACAGTGACAGGAACTCCGTGAAATGTAGCGATACCGCCGAGAATACTCTTATCCTCCCTGCCTAACGCATCGCCTCTCTGCACAAAGAAATCATCAAATAAGGCATTGATGTAATCATCCACCTTCGGACGATTCTTGTGTCTTGCAAGATATACCTTATCAGCCGGTGTCGGATTGCTGCACTGCTTTAACAGCTTCTTGCGTTCCGACTTCAATTCCTTGATCTTCACATCTGCGGCATAATCACTTTCCTTGGAAGACTCGGTCTCTATTTCTTTATCAATATCCTGAATTCTCTCATCTATATCACGGATCATAACGGCCACCTTCTTTTCTCATGCAATCTAAGGATCTGGCTTAATACCTCCCGCATCTCCGCACGGGGAACAATCTGATCAACAAAACCGTGCTCCTCTTGGAATTCCGCCCTCTGAAATCCTGCCGGAAGCTTCTGACCTATGGTCTGTTCAATGACACGCGGACCTGCAAATCCGATCAGCGCATCCGGTTCCGCAATTGTAATATCCCCTAACATCGCAAAGCTGGCGCTCACACCGCCGGTAGTCGGATGCGTAAGAGCAACCACATACAGTCCTCCCCGCTCTCCAAACCGCTGTGCGGCTGCACTGGTCTTCGCCATCTGCATTAAGGACAGAATTCCTTCCTGCATCCGTGCGCCGCCGCTGGCCGTGAACATGATAAACGGCAGCTTATACTTGTCTGCGATCTCAAACGCATGAGTAATCTTCTCACCAACGGCGATTCCCATACTTGCCATCAGGAATTCGCTGCCCATGACACCGATCATAGCCTTATGTCCTTCAATCTCACCCATTCCGAGAAGAACGGCCTCATCCAGACCTGTCTTATCCTGCAGTCCCTCGATCTTGTCCTTATAATCGGGATATGCTAACGGGTCTACAAAAGGAACGGGACATTTCAACTTGCGAAATGTTCCCGGATCTACCAGACTGTGCATTCTGCGCTTTGCCGATATCTTGTTATGTGCTCCGCATTCCGGACATACACACAGACATTTACGCATCTGCTCAGCCGGAATCTCCTTCTTACAGGCGGAACAGGTAATGGTCTCAACCACGCTATCCTCCGGTATCTCGCTCTTGTCCTTATTATCCTTTCCGGCAGTTTCAAAATCCTCCGAATAATCAGATATATGACCGGAATGCTTAGATCCGGCAGAATCCTCTGATTGCTCGGCTTTTGTTCTGTTAAATATACTCATGGTCTTTACTCCACTTCCTATTTTTTGCAAAAAATGAGAAAAGCAGTTATATAAATCTTCATACCAATGATTTACATACAACTGCTCTTTATCTCTCATGTTTTCCTCTCGCTTATTCATGTCAGACACCCTGATCGAAGCTCGACCTCACTCTCTAAATCTTGAATCTTAATATGTCCCGTCTGATCATGCTATCGTATACTTACTCCTGATGAGAAGTAACGTAATCTACCAAATCCTTAACTGTCTTCATGTTCGGAAGATCCTCATCAGCAATCGTTACGCCGGTCTCTTCTTCGATCGCCATACCAAGTTCAACTGCGTCCAATGAATCAGCGCCAAGATCATCTGCCAGGGATGCCTCTAATGTAATCTTGTCTTCATCAACACTCAACGTATCTGCGATAATAGCCTTAATTTTTTCGAACATTGTTGTATCTCCTTTTCTGAATCATGCTTTTGGTTATTATTTCCTTAACCAAATATATTGTACCAATTATTCCCCTTTTGTCAACTGATTTATACGAAAAATAAATCAGAAAATTACGATAAAAAAACCTATATGTCTCTTGACAATTATGTGCATAAACAGTACAGTATATGAAGTATGTAGTTTTAAAAACTACGTCCGACACTTCAAGAGAATGATTACCATATAGAATAGCAGAGACAGAATCTAACAGAAAGGCTTACGCTATGAGTGAAAAGAACCTGCTTCCGGAACAGGGAATTGCCGGAAAATTCATTTCTACATCCTTCGATGAATCCGGTATTATGAACCAGATTGAATTTCATGATACGGATAATTTCAACTTTGCATATGATGTTGTAGATGTCTTAGGTACCGAGCAGCCGGACAAGCTTGCCATGCTTCATATTGCAAGCGACGGTAAGGAACGCCGGATCACCTTCGAAGATATGATGAACTATTCCAATAAGGCAGCGAACTATTTCCGTTTTTTGGGAATTAAGCGTGGAGACCGTGTCATGCTTGTATTGAAGCGGCACTATCAATTCTGGTTTGCGATCCTCGGTCTTCATAAGATCGGTGCGATCGCTGTTCCCGCCACCTATCAGCTGGTACGGAAGGATTTTGAATATCGTTTCAAGGCTGCGAAGATCGATGCCGTATTATGTACCGCAGACGGTAAGGTCGCAGAGGAAGTAGAGAAAGCTTCTAAGGTCTACGACGGCCTGAAGGCCAAGATCATGGTCGGATCATCTACCTTTAAGGGATGGCGGAATTTCAAGCGGGATATTCGTTATTTTTCTACAGAGTATAAGAAACCGGCCGAGCTTCCGGGAGGCGACGATCCAATGCTCATGTTCTTCACCTCCGGTACAACTGCCTATCCGAAGCTGGCTGTGCACAGCTATAAATATGCTTTAGGTCATTATGTCACTGCCAGGTATTGGCAGCAGGTCGACCCGAACGGTATTCATTTTACGATCAGTGATACCGGCTGGGCCAAGGCGATGTGGGGAAAGCTCTACGGTCAGTGGATGTGTGAAGCTGCGATCTTCACCTATGACTTTGAAGAATTCTATGCCAGCCAGATTCTGAAGATGATCGAGAAGCATAAGATCACAACCTTCTGTGCACCACCGACGGTATACCGTGTTATGGCGCATATGAACTTAGATAATTATGATCTGTCTTCTCTGCAGAATGTTACAACTGCCGGAGAAGCACTGAATCCGGAGATCTACGACAAGTTCTACAATATGACGGGACTTAAGATCATGGAAGGCTTCGGACAGACAGAAACCACTCTGACCGTCGCCAACATTAAGGGAATGGAACCGAAGCCCGGCTCCATGGGACGTCCGAATCCTCAATATCAGGTTCAGATCATGCGTCCGGACGGAACCCTCTGTGATCCGAACGAAACCGGTGAGATCGTGATCAGCGCCGGAGATCAGAAGCCAATGGGATTATTCTCCGGATATTATCTGGATGAGAAGCGTACAGACTCCACGATCTACGGCGGCTATTATCATACCAACGATACTGCATATATGGACGAGGACGGATTCGTCTGGTATGTAGGACGAACCGATGATGTCATCAAGTCTACCGGATATCGGGTCGGTCCGTTCGAAATCGAAAATGAGATCATGAAGCTTCCTTATGTTGTTGAGGTTGCCGTCACATCCATTCCGGATGCCATGCGGGGACAAGCGATCAAGGCAAGCGTTGTATTAGATGAAGGAACCGAAGCAAGCGAAGCACTGAAAAAAGAAATGGTCCGGTTCTTCAAGCAGAATCTTGCATCCTACAAGCGCCCGAAGGTCATCGAATTCGTGAAGGAATTACCAAAGACCGTCAGCGGTAAGATTCGCCGGGTAGATATCAAGGATAAGGATTGGGAAAAAGCAAAGCAAACGGAGAATTAAGAATGGGAACACCAGTTGTAATTACAGGTATGGGTGCTATTACCCCGGTGGGAATCGGTGTCGATACCTATTACCATAATCTGATCGAAGGCGTCAGAGGAATCGGCAGAATCACACGTTTCGATGCGTCTGAGCTTCCGGTGCAGATTGCCGCAGAGGTGAAGGATTTTCATCCGGAAAACTATATGTCTAAGAAACTGACGAAGGAAATGGATCTCTTCATGCAATACGGATACGCCGCTGCAGAAGAAGCACTCGCAGATGCGGGACTATCCGTGGAGTCACCGGACGATCTTCCCGTAGCTCCGGAACGGGTTGGCATTGTTGTAGGAACCGCATTTTCCGGTCTTGCAACGATTGCAGATACTCAGAACGGATTAAGCACCGGCGCGCATAGCAAGGTTAGTCCGAGATTCGTTCCTAAGATCATCGGCAATATTGCTGCTGCCCAAATCTCCATAGCCAAGGGCTTTCGCGGACCAAGTCTTACCGTTACGACCGCATGCTCTTCCGGAGCCGATGCGCTGTCCACCGGAATGATGCTGCTGGCAAGCGATGAGGCCGATGTCGTATTATGTATCGGTACAGAAGCAGCGACCTGTCCGATCAACATTATGGGACTGGCTTCTGCGCATGCGCTCTCCACTTACAATGACGAACCGGAAACCGCAAGCCGGCCATTTGATAGTTCAAGAAATGGATTTGTCATGGGGGAAGGCGGCGGATGTCTGATTATAGAAACCGAAGAACATGCCAAGAAACGAGGGGCTCATATTCATGCCTCAGTGATCGGCTGGGCAAACAGTACGGATGGCTATCATGTGACTGCACCACATCCGGAAGGAATCGGCGCGATCCAGTGTATGAAACGCTGTATTGATAAAGCAGGAATATCGGTATCGAATGTAGATTATATTAATGCGCATGGTACTTCTACACCGATCGGAGATGTGATCGAGACTGCTGCGATCCACTCTCTGTTCGGAGATCATGCAAGGAAGCTTGCCATCAGTTCTACAAAGGGAGCGACCGGTCATATGATGGGAGCAGGCGGAATCGTAGAAGCAATCTGCTGCGTTAAGACCATTCAGGAAGGGATCATTCCACCAACCATGAATCTGCAGACACCGGATCCGAACTGTGATCTTGATTATACGCCGAATAAGGCCAAGCGCCAGCCGGTGCACATCGCCATGTCCAATGCATTCGGATTTGGCGGTCAGAACTCCAGCATTCTGTTGGGTGAATATCATTCGTAATATATCTGATCTTTCTGAATTCCAATGCGATCCGGTTATAGAAATAATAATAGAAAATCGCACAAAAAAAATGCAGACCCGCTTAGGAGTCTGCATTCTTATTATATCATGAACGCTGTTCATGATCCAATTTCGCAGAAACACTCTTACAAGCAAGTATTTCTGCTTCATTATATCTTAGTAGTTGATCTTGTAATCTTCTCCGGTCTCACCGTTCACTGTGTAATATGCTACACCATTCTCCGGCTGAACATATACATTCAATGTCTTGATTGCGGATGCCTTCTTACCACTAGCTTCTACAACCTTGGCAACAATGTCAGCAGTTGAGATCTGAGATCCCTGATATTCAATAAATACTTCCTCAACCTTCTTAGCAGCAGTTGTCTTCTTAGCTGGTGCAGCAGCCTTCTTTGCAGGAGCTGCCTTCTTAGCTGGTGCAGCA
>CACZRT010000147.1 GCA_902783585.1 uncultured Lachnospiraceae bacterium
AGGAATCCCCATGGCACTGAACAAGGTTGATATATGCGGCGTTAATACATCCAGACTTCCCATCTTAAGCGATGAAGACAAGGAACACTTATTTCGAAGAATGGAGGCCGGTGATTCCGAAGCAAGGAAGGATCTGATCGTCGGCAACTTGAGATTAGTTCTGAGCGTATTAAAGCGGTTCCATCACACCTCAGAAAATGCCGACGACCTCTTCCAGATCGGCTGCGTCGGATTGATCAAAGCCATTGATAACTTCGATACCAGTCTCGGCGTCAAGTTCAGCACCTATGCCGTACCTATGATTCTCGGCGAGGTAAAGCGGTACCTTCGTGATGACCATGCCATCCGTGTCTCCCGCTCCTTAAAGGACATCGCCTACAAAGCCATCTATGCCAAGGAAATGCTCTTAAAAGAAAATGATAAAGAACCGACGATCGAAGAAATTGCAGAAGCCATTGAATTGCCAAAGGAAGACGTACTCATGGCGTTAGACGCCATCTCCAGTCCCCTCTCCCTCTATGAGCCTGTCTATCAGGACGACGGAGATAATCTCTATCTTATGGATCAGGTCCGGGACAAGAAATGTACAGAGGACGCATGGGTTGACGATTACGCTCTGAAGAATGCCATCTCCCACTTAAACGAGCGTGAACATAACATCATCAAGCTCCGCTTCTTTGAGGGCAAGACCCAGACCGAGGTTGCCAATGAAATCGCCATCTCCCAGGCGCAGGTCAGCAGATTGGAGAAGGGAGCGTTGAAAAACTTAAGGAAGTGGTTGTAAAATTTTTTACGTATCCTTACGCAAAATTTCCAGATACTCTTCATAAGCAAACACTCTGCTTCGTGCTGCATTGGTTGTTTCCTTCAGTATCCCTGCATGAACCAGCTTTCCTGACCTACCCATAACTGACTCCTTTTTGAAATAATATCTCTATAATATACTTCTTATTTCAATTTGTGAATGACTTATTGAAATATACACCGATTATTTGTAGGCTTATAGGTAAATCCATGATTGATTTAAGATATTCTTGATAGTCCTTTTTCTCTTGTTCAAGCCTCTCTATCTTGTCTTGCAAGATTGACCTGTCAATACCAAATTCCAACAAACGATTCAAAACAGCATCTATCTCATCAAATGCATAACGATTGTTTCTAGGATCAACCATTCTAAAGAATTTTAATTCTGGTAAACTCAAAAGTTCATCCACTGTTTTAATGCCTGCTTTCGCCAAATATCTCTCTGCATAACCTGATAATTTCAGATCAGAAAGGGTTATATCGGAAATCCTTTTCTTATTTGACAAATATTTTGTTATGCCTCTATCAATTTTATCAGTGAATAATACAGGTTCATTTAATATTCATCATAAATCGTTATAATTCTCATCTCGGAATATACAGATTCTAACGATTTTGCAGACTTTTCATATGAATTTACCAGAAGAATCACCGTACATTTTATTCACCATACAACCCCCTCAACAAGCCAAGTGCCTCATCTATTTCAAAAGGCAGCTGTAGTTGTTCAAACGGAATATTCTCCATGACAATTTCTCTCATAAATCTGGTTATTATTTCCTTTACCAATCCACCTGTATCAACAGTAATGCTTCGATCAACTATTTGCAGAAGCCTGAAGAAATCATATTAGTGTTTTTTCAAATCGTGATCATTTACGTGTTTACCATTTTGCTTTCGGTCTTTCAAATCAAGCCATGCATATATCTTAGAAGGAATATTCTTTTCAATTCAGCAAACAGTGTTTGCCGAATTACAACACCTTTCTTACTATATCAGAACTATATGTCTCAAAGATCCGGTCAAAATTGGCGGCTATCTTTTATCCTAAAACCTCTCCGCATCCAGCGTCTTGATCACTTTGGCAGGAGAGCCAACAACGACTTCATAATCTGCGACATCATGTGTAACAACAGACGCAGCACCGACGATTGCATAGCCTTAAGCATATGCTTCCTGCCTCTTATCCCTTAATATCAAACTTAAAACATCCGTTATCCTCTTCCTCCCACTGCGCATTCACATTCTCATCGATCAGAGGCTGGAGCTCTGCATTGCTGTGCCAGAAATAATCCATAGTTGAAGAGTCTTCAAAATATATCTTCTCTTTTCAAACCCTCATTCAAAAAAGGAAATGGCTCTAAAATGCCATTTCCCTTTTTAAGCGCTTAATGATCTTCTTTTCTAATCTCGATATGTAGGATTGGGAGATTCCCAACAGATCCGCGACCTCCTTCTGTGTCATTTCCTCCCCATCCTCCGATGCGAGTCCGAACCGAAGCTCTATGATCAGCCGCTCCCGGGGAGTCAGGGTGGTAAGGGCCTTTTGCAGCATTTTCCGGTCCACCTCATCCTCCAGATCCCGGTAGATCACATCTTCCTCCGTTCCCAGAATATCCGACAGTAATAGCTCATTCCCATCCCAGTCCACGTTTAAGGGTTCGTCAATCGATACCTCCAGCTTGGTCTTATTTGTCCGGCGCAGATACATTAAGATCTCATTTTCTATGCACCTCGACGCATAGGTGGCAAGCTTGATTTTCTTATCCGGAACGAAGGTATTGATCGCCTTGATGAGTCCGATGGTTCCGATGGAGATCAGATCCTCGACACCGACTCCGGTATTATCGAATTTCTTCGCAATATAGACGACCAGCCGAAGATTCCGTTCAATCAGGATTTCCCGTGCCTTCCCCTCATCTCTCGTTCCTAACCGGGCAAGCAGCGCCCGTTCCTCCTCGGGTTCTAGGGGTGCCGGAAGGATCTCGGAACCTCCCACATAGTGAATCTCTCCCTTTGGTATCAGAAATAACCCCGCAAGCCGCCCTACCATGGACAATTTGAACTGATTATTACTTACCATCTGCATCATTTTAACAATATCCCCCTTGGATCATGAATTCATATTATTTTTCTGCTTATTTACTACCTTGCCTGCATCCGGCAATGACTCAATACTCCCCTTGTGGGTGCCGGCATATTATACGATGAGATTTCATCGACGTATCCTTATCGTCTGTTCGGGAGGATCATCTGATACTCCTCCCCTTGTCTGATCGAAGTCCGGCTGATCCCGATGACCGCCGGAGCGTACTTATAGCTTTCTTCCTGATTGGATATCACGAGCTTACGACACTGGATCGCAAGCATAGTTCCTTCTTCCTCCCCAATGGTCCGGTAAGGGATGACTCGTACCTGATACAGATGTTCTGCTGTTATGTACGCATAATCAATGCTTCCGCTTTGTAGATATCGGTCTACGATCTCCTGATAGGCAGGAGGCAGAATCGGTTGTATCCACTTACCGTCCACGATCACAACAGACCGGCCGCTGACCGGATCGATCAGTGTATTACCAGTATCAACAAATCCCTGTCCCGGGATGGAACACTCCTCCCAATATAACAGTCCTGTATAGATCTGACTGCTGTCATGTGCCATGGATTGATACCTTTCATAGCCCTGATACAGCAGCCACAGGATCAGACAGGCAAGCATAAGAACCGGAAGATACTCGATATGCACCGCCTGCAGCACCATATACAGAATCCCATGCAGCAGTACAGCACAGACCATATGACAGCCGCATAGCAGAATCAGCTGCCGTACCCTTCGGACAGAGAACGCTATGGTGATCATCAAGATCTCCACAGCCAACACCGACACTGCATAATTCACTATGATTCCATGAAATCCAAGAATCAATATCACAAGACTTACAGCACTTCCAAAGCCTCCGGCAAGCAGCAGTCTCCACCATGCAGCCGGCTGCCGCGTCAGTCTCGCTGTCAGATACAGGATCGTAATGTCCGCTAATAGATTGATCGTCAGGATCAGATCCGGATACAGTGTGATCTTCATGCTCACAGTGTAGCAGAATGCCCTTTCGATTTCTGTCGTATGCTGTGGTGGGATTTCGATTTCTTATACATCCTCCCTACTCGCCGCACCGTCCGCGTTCGACGAAGTCGATAGCTTCCTTACGCGGACGTGTGCATAAATAAAGAGCCATACAATCTCCTGTATGACTCTCTTACTTATTATTTCACTGAATATAGTTCTAATATTTATTTCCGACGTAAGAACTCCGGAATCTTGATTCCTCCATCCGGATTCGGCTTTGCAGGAGCCTTTCTTGTCAAACTTCCCTGCGCACTCGAATCTGTCTGTGTTTGAATCGGTGTCGTGGTAGCCGGTGTCGGATTCGCTGCTCCGGAAGACTCTGTTCCGTTCAGGAAGGAGAACGAAGTCTTGATCGGCTGTGCGGTTCCTGTTCCCTGCGCGATCGGCTGTCCGTTATATGTAGCACCAACGGATGAAGTGGTAGTGGCAGGTCTGGTAAATGTATTACCGACCGGCTGATTCTTCGGCATATCAATACCGGTTGCAATGATCGTGATAGAAAGCTCATCGGTCGTCACATCTGCATCTACCGTACCGAAGATGATATTGACATTATCACCGGCAATCTCTGAAGCATAAGATACAGCCTCACTGGTGTCCATAATTCCGACATCACCGGAGAAGTTGATGATAATATCTGTTGCGCCGGATACGGTAGTCTCAAGCAACGGACTCTCCATAGCGATCTTGATCGCTTCTACTGCCTTATTCTCACCGGATGCCTTACCGATACCGATATGTGCGATACCCTTATCACGCATAACCGTCTGAATATCTGCAAAGTCCAGATTAATAAGTCCCGGTTTATTAATTAAGTCTGTAACACCCTGTACACCCTGCTGAAGAACCTCATCCGCCTTCTTCAAGGCTTCCGGAATGGAAGTATTCTTACTGCAGATCTGCAGCAGCTTGTCATTCGGAATTACGATCAAAGTGTCTACATTCTGTCTTAACTGCTCAATACCTGCAAGTGCGTTGTTCATTCTCGGCTTACCCTCGAACTTGAATGGCTTGGTAACAACACCAACTGTCAGTATTCCCAAATTCTTAGCCATCTCCGCAATCTTCGGTGCAGCACCGGTTCCGGTTCCGCCGCCCATACCGCAGGTTACAAATACCATATTGGCTTCTTTCATCAGATCTACGATCTCTTCCCGGTTCTCTTCGACTGCCTGAGCACCGATCTCCGGCTTAGAACCGGCTCCAAGACCCTTCGTTAACTTCTCCCCAATCTGAATCTTAGTTGTAGCCTTATTCAGGGCAAGTGCCTGCTTGTCCGTATTCACTGCAACTAATTCAACGCCCTCAACGTTTTCATCTATCATCCTGTTGACCGCATTATTACCACCGCCGCCGACTCCAATTACAAGAATCTTAGCAGGTGTTTTCTCTTCTTTAGACTCGATTTCGATCACAGTTGTATCCTCCTTAACCTAATAATTAACATTTTATACCATATAGGCATAAATACCTAACCCTAATAATACTTGTTTTTTACAAAAATTTCAACTAATTTTTATTCATTTTCCCGAAATATTACATTTCCGTCTGCAATACTGTAATCCTTCATGTAAAGTGTGCCCTTTTTTCCTTCAATCGTCTTCAGAATATTGCCAAGCTCACTTACCTGTTCTTCAATATTACTGCCATCTCCGAGCAGCACCTGAACCCCGTTGCAATACAGGATGATTTCATTGGTGGAAGTAAATCTTATATCATCCACCGGGAGCTCATATTTCTGCAGAAGCTGTGTCAGACTTAATACCGTATGGAAGAAGGTCTTGTCTTCGATTGGAAGCGGCTCGTACATGATCATTTCATCAAACCGGATTCCTTCGATACATGGAATATCGGATAACCGTTCCTTCGAGCTCTCCAACACGATCCCATCCTTGTCAAAGTACATATATTCATTCATGAACTGCACGCATCCCGCCATTGCCTTTTCATATACGGTAATCGTGATCGCATGATTCGATATGTATTCGACATCGACCTTTTCCACGAAGGGGATTTCCTCCGCCGGCTGCAGCTTATTCTTCAAATACAGGATCAAAGTATTCTGGTTATAGCCGGAGCCGACAACACGTTCTATGATCTCACTTTCCGAATAATGCACATTACCGGTTACCTGTATGGTCTCAATATTGAATTGTGTGTTGATTACAAGTATGACGACA
>CACZRT010000148.1 GCA_902783585.1 uncultured Lachnospiraceae bacterium
AGAAAGAGGGATTTGAACCCTCGCGCCGGTTGCCCGACCTACACCCTTAGCAGGGGCGCCTCTTCAGCCTCTTGAGTATTTCTCCTCGCCTGAATCATAACATATATTTTGTTGTGACATCTGTATTAGATTAGCAAATGAACCCCTATTTGTCAACTGTTTTTAAAGAACTGTCTCCCTGCATCCTGCAATATCCTATATATTTTCCTTGAAATGTTTGTGGAAGTGGAACTGCACGAACTGACCCAAACTAGGGAATATAGTGATTCTTAACATATTCCGCAAAGCGCGGGAGCTTTAGTGATACATATCCTCGTTTACTTATATCTATGATACCCTTGTGATCAAGTCTGGCTCTATATTGGGAGAACTCATTCTTTTTCTGACCGGACATTTCCAGTAGTTCACTGACCTTTAAGGTTTCTTTTTGAGCAATAAATGAGGCATACCATCGGTCCTTTTCAGACATTTCATCCCATATCTTGTTATATACATATTCTTCTAAAAGTACATCCAGACCGAATAAGACTTCGTCGTCCAATACATGTCCGGAAGATTCCCACACCAGCTTACCGAGTGCCTGATACGCAAAGGGATAGCCTTTGGTCAACCTTGCCATATCATTTGCCATATCCTCTGATATATCCAAAATCTTCATGTAGCTTCGCTTAATCGCAGGGAGACTTAGCGGCTCCATGTCGAATTTCGGCGCACGATACAAGAATGTTAAGTTCTTTTCATCCTCAAGGGTATGAATATTCTCATATAAGCCTGCCATGATCAGAAATATCGGCAGATCCTGTCTGATCAGAATCTGAAATGCACTTGCAAATTGCCTGACATACTCGCTATTATAGACTTCGTCTACAGTAACCAGAAGTCTCTTATTCTTCTTTTTTATCTCTTTTAATATGATTTCCAATGCAGACTCAATATCTGCCACCGGTGCTGCATTCTGAATAGCAGTTCCAATTCCAAATGCGCTTAAGTTAATATTTGCTTCAAAAAAATCCTTTAGATATTTCTTCGTGTCATATAATTTGGCAGTAAGGCCCTGCAGCATATCCCGTTCAGCATTCAGACCGATCACGATCCAATCATCATCCTCACGAAGTTGATTTTCAATAGCCGTCATAGTAACTGTCTTACCGGATCCTCTGACCCCGGTAAGCATGAAGCATTGACTCTGAATGACATCTGATTGCAGTTCATCCAGAATCTCACTCATAACCATATTACGTTCAATATATTGATAAGGTTTTTTTCCAAAAGATATGGAAAATGGATTCCTGACCATTCACATTCTCTCCTTTGATGACAAAATGCTCTAATATAACCATTCTACAGATTATTATATACTTCTATATACTTTTGAAAATCTTATATACTTCTATATACTCTTATATACTTTTGAATTGATTATATACTTCTATATATTTTTGGTCAAGAATGAATTCCAGATGACACGAACCCTTGCCTCTATAAGACCGTCTCCAATCCAATTTTCAGCGGCTTCAATCCGCATGCATCATAGAACGCCTGCGCGCCCCGGTTTCCCTCCCAGACATTCAGTGTCAGATTGTAGCAGCCGATCGACTTCGCATATTGCACAGTATGCTCATATAACGCCTTGCCCACATGCTGTCCGCGGCTTGCCTCATCTACACAGAGATCATCGATATAGAATGTCGTGATATCGGGAAAGTTGTTATCCTTCACATGGGATTCCAGCTTGCCGAACATATACCCCAGCACCCGGTCATTCTCATCGACAGCTACGAAGATCGGAAGCTCCTCATGCTGCATGATCTCATGAAGCTCATCCTCCGTATACTTGGTCTTATCCCGAAGGAAGAGGTCCGGTCTTACATCACTGTGGACGTTATTGACCTGTCGCAATAACTCCATAATCCTTGCGGTGTCTTTATTTTCTGCCCGTCTTATCTTCATTCGTAATTCCTTTCTGTTCTGCCTTATCATACAGCGTGATTCTTCTGTTCTGCCTGCTTATACTTTCCTATCTAAGCTCTTACTAACTATTCTGTCTATGTTGTAATCGTCTCCATATAATATTCTGATTACGATCATTCTATCCTCATTCGTTATTATGCGCGTTAAGATAATCCGCCACAGCCGTCTCGTACAGGTTGCCGCCCTCACAGTCTGCGATCACGATCGCCGGGAGGTTCTCTACCCGGAGTCTGCGGATTGCTTCGGTCCCAAGATCCTCGTAGGCAATTACCTCTGCCTCTTGAATGCACTTTGACAGCAGCGCACCGGCCCCGCCGACAGCCGCCAGATAGACACAGGTATTCTCCCGGATTGCCGACAAGACCTCCGGTGAACGCTTCCCCTTGCCGATCATTCCGGAAAGTCCCCGCTGCATCAGGAGCGGTGCATACTTATCCATACGGGAGCTGGTCGTGGGACCCGCAGATCCAATCACCTGTCCTTCTCTTGCCGGCGTCGGTCCGAGATAATAGATGATATTATCCTTAAGATCCAATGGGATCTCTTCCCCCTTCTGCATAGCCTCATACATCCGCTTATGTGCAGCGTCCCGCGCTGTATAGATCGTGCCGGTGATATATACATAATCCCCGGCCCTAAGCTCCTTCACCTGTTCCTTACTAATTGGTGCTTCAATCTGTCTTTCCATCTAATTTCTATACCTCATATAGTTTCTGACTATCCCTGTATCCATCTATATACAATTCCCATAGCTTGCACGATTCCATCCAAAAGCATCTATCCATATGGTATGAAAATCTGTCAGAATTCCCAGTTATGTTACCAATATGAATTCTGTCATCTAATCTCTTCTCATGCCTTCCGTATCGACGCCTCATACTTCGTTCTGTAATCGGACAGCAGACCCTGAAATACGATCTTCTTCTCCGGAATAACATCCATGAAATCAGACGGCTCTACGATATCCTTGAATTCACTCCGTTCTGCGAGTCCGTACCGGACCAGCATATGCCGCACGAATTCGGAACAGTAGAAATGGTTCTCCGGCTGATAGTGCACGTTGATTGCTCCGAGATAGAGTCCCATATAATTATAGCGATAGATCTCCGGATGCCGCTTCATTTCACACAGATAGGATACCATATCGCGGTATACCTCATCGGTAACCTTCACCTCATAGACAATGGCCTTCGTATTCTTGAACCGCTTGAAGGTTCCGTGATACGGGGACTCGTGTACAAAGCCTCCGATGAAGGTATTATACGGATTCAGGCGTCCATATGAAAACATGTACCTGAGCCGGCGGTCCATGCCGATCGATACATGATTATACTCTCTTTTTTTCAGAAATTTGATAATACGTGAAAGGATCGTCCCTGTTTGAGAGACGACGATATATATACTTTTCATCTTGATCTTTCCTGTTGTATCGTAGTTATTGTTCTGTGAACCTCTTCCCCATATATTGCTCCTATTATTAATTTATATATCCTGTGCCGGTTTCAAGCAATATATACCCCATATATAGTTCCTCATATATCTCCCTGTTACAGCACTCGCTTGATATATACGGTTCAAATGTATAGCATAGTCGTTCAGGCACGCGTTACAACACCCGCTTCACATGTCGGTTCACATGACAGCAGATATTGACCGCCACCGGAAGCCCGGCTATATGGGTCGGATATGTTTCAATGTTGACCGCCAATACGGTGGTCCTGCCGCCAAGGCCGCCCGGTCCGATCCCCAGCTGATTTAACTCGTCAAGCAGTTCTTCCTCCAAAGCTGCAATATGCGGCAGTGCGGAGTGTTCATTCGTATTCCGTGTCAGTGCGGTCTTGGCAAGGATCGCACTCTTCTCAAAGTCTCCGCCCAATCCGACACCTACCACCATCGGTGGACAGGCATTCGGTCCAGCTTCCTTCACGGTTCGGATAACCGCATCCTTCACTCCTTCTACACCGTCTGCCGGCTTCAGCATATAGAGCTTGCTCATATTCTCACTTCCGAAGCCCTTCGGAGCGATCAACAGCTCTAACCGATCGCCCGGCACGATATCATAATGAATGATCGCCGGCGTATTGTCCTTTGTATTCTCCCGCAGCAGCGGATCCTTTACCACAGATTTGCGGAGGTATCCTTCCGTATACCCCTGTCTGACTCCTTCGTTGATCGCCTCTGTCAGATTACCCTCTACATGAACATCCTGACCGAGCCTGACAAATACGATCGCCATTCCGGTATCCTGACAGATCGGGATCTGTTCCCTTTTCGCAATCTCCATATTATCGCAGAGCTGACTTAAGATCTTCGCACCCAGCTCGCTGTCTTCTGTTTCTGCTGCCCCATGAATCCGATCAACCATATCGGCCGACAACTGAAGATTCGCCTCTATACACATTTCCTTTAGGGTGTCAATGATCTCATTGGCATATATTGTTCTCATATGCTCCACCGTTCTCCTATCAATCCCCGAAGATCTCTTCCTCTTCCGATTTTTCCCGTTTCTGATTGCCGTTCTTTTTTCTGATGATATAGTCCGACAGCCGAAGCATCAGCCAGACAATGATCAAGATCAGCAGCAGCGCGATCACGCCCATAAGAACGTAGATCATGATTCCCATAAATCCATCTGCCTGCTTCAGTACATCTTTACCTAGGCTAAATAATTCATCCATAGGCCCACCCCCATGTAACTTATAACTTCCTGTTATCTTAGTATCTGCGATATGCCTGCACTTATATTCATGCAGGCATACCGTGATTCATTACTTACTTTTATATTCGGCATCCTCACCAAAGTCTCAGTTATCCGCTTTCTCAGACATCCCCGTGGAAATATTACGAATTCTCCCCGGACTCGTCGCCGCTGCTTTCGCCATCAAGGATCTCATCATCTGTATCTTCGATCACATCATCCTCGACAATTCCGGCCTCCTGCTCCTCTAACATCTGCTGCTCCAACCGGCGGTATTCCTCCTCCGGATCGGTATCCCGAACCTTCGCGATACTTGCAACACTGATATTATGCTCTGTATCCATATTGATCAGCTTCACGCCGGAGGTTACACGGCTTAAGCGGGAAATATCCTTACAATGGATCCGGATCACGATACCCTCCGTGGAAATGAGCATGATCTCGTTGTCTTCCTTCACAGCCTTCACGCCTACCACATTACCGGTCTTCTCGTTGATCTTATAGCACTTCACACCTTTACCGCCACGGTTCTGCGGTGTGAATTCATCCATAGAGGTCCGCTTACCAAGACCGTTTTCGGATACGATCAGAAGATCATCGCCCTGGGAATCCATCTGCATACCGATCACTTCGTCACCCGGATTCAGATTAATACCACGCACGCCCATAGAGGTACGTCCGGTACTTCTTGCATCGGTCTCGGCAAACCGGATACACATACCCAGCTTGGTCACTAACAGAATTTCCTTCCGGTTATTCGTTGATTTCACTTCGATCAGCTCATCGTCCTCCCGAAGCGTAATTGCAGCAAGTCCGTTTTTCCGGATATTCTCAAAAGCATGAAGCGGTGTCTTCTTCACCATACCATGCTTCGTTGCCATGAAGAGATAGCGTCCCGGTACGAAATCACGGATCGGAATGACTGCGGTAATATGCTCCTCTGCCTGCATCTGCAGCAGATTCACGATCGCCACACCTCTTGCGGTACGACCGGACTCCGGAATATCATACGCCTTTAAGCGGTATACACGTCCCAGATTCGTGAAGAACAGCACATTGTGATGTGTCGTCGTCATGATCAGCTCTTCGATGAAGTCATCCTCTATGGTCTGCATACCCTTAATTCCCTTGCCGCCGCGGTTCTGCGACTTGAAGTTATCTGCGGACATACGCTTAATATAACCAAGCTTCGTCATTGCTATTACAACATTTTCACGCTTGATCAGTTCTTCATCGGTAATATCATCTTCATCCGGACCGATCGAGGTCTTACGATCATCACCATACTTGGTCGCAACGATCAATAATTCCTCCTTGATAACGCCAAGCAGCTTCTTATGGTCAGCAAGGATTGCCTTCAGTTCTGCGATCCGTTCCTTTAATTCCTTATATTCCTGCTCTAACTTCTCGCGTTCCAGACCGGTCAGACGACGCAGACGCATATCGACGATCTCACGTGCCTGAATCTCGGACAGTGAGAATTCCTGCATCAGGCTTGCCATTGCATCCTGTACGGTCTTAGATCCGCGGATGATCTGGATCACACGGTCAATATTGTCTAAGGCGATCAATAAGCCTTCTACAATATGCGCACGCTCCTCTGCCTTATTTAAATCATATCTCGTTCTTCTGGTAACCACCTCTTCCTGATGCTTTAAATAATAGGTCAGCATATCAAGAAGATTCAATACCTTCGGCTCATTATTCACAAGCGCCAGCATGATCACGCCGAAGGTGTCCTGCAGCTGCGTATGCTTGTACAGCTTCTTCATCAGCAGATTCGCATTCGTATCCTTCCGAAGCTCGATGACGACCCGCATACCTTCCCGGGAAGATTCATCACGAAGCTCTGTGATTCCTTCTACCTTCTTCTCTTTTACCAGATCCGCGATCTTCTTAATGAGATTCGCCTTATTTACCATATACGGTAATTCCGTGATCACGATCCGCTGCTTGCCATTACTCATCGGCTCGATCGTAGATACCGCACGAACCTTGATCTTAGCCCGTCCGGTACGATAGGCTTCCTCGATCGCAGTCGTTCCTAAGATCTGTGCACCCGTTGGAAAATCCGGTCCCTTGATGATCGGAAGGATCTCCTCGATATCCGTATCCCGATCCTCTAACACCTGATTATCAATGATCTTCGCAACAGCGTCTACAACCTCCCTTAAGTTATGCGGCGGAATATTTGTTGCCATACCAACCGCGATACCGGAGGTACCATTGACCAACAGATTCGGGAAACGTGCCGGCAGGATCGTCGGCTCCTTCTCCGTCTCATCAAAGTTCGGTATGAAATCAACCGTATCCTTATCAATATCTGCCAGCATTTCCGAAGATATCTTCGACAGTCTTGCTTCCGTATAACGCATGGCAGCCGCGCCGTCACCGTCCACAGAACCGAAGTTACCGTGACCGTCTACCAGCAGGTATCTGGTATTCCACTCCTGTGCTAATTTCACTAATGCTTCATAGATGGAACTATCGCCGTGCGGATGATATTTACCCATCGTATCACCGACGATACGCGCGCACTTACGATGCGGCTTGTCAGACCAGTTTGACAGCTCTGCCATCGAATACAGGATTCTTCTCTGCACAGGCTTCAGTCCGTCTCGAACATCCGGTAAGGCTCTGGCGGCGATTACGCTCATGGCATAGTCAATGTAGTTGCGTTCCATTGTCTTTTTTAAGTCAACGTCATGCACTTTATCAAAGATTGTGTTGTCGTCCATGTTCTTATATCCTTCCTTTTCTGATAAGCTTCTTTTCATAATAATGCCGTAAGAAGCTTGGTCGAATCCTATCGATCCCTATACATCCAGATTCTTAACGAATTTCGCATTCGCTTCAATGAATTCTCTACGAGGCTCTACCTTATCGCCCATCAGCGTGTTAAATGTCAGATCAACCTCGGATTCATTCTCATCCTCGATCGCAACCCGAAGCAGGATACGCTTTGCAGGATCCATTGTCGTATCCCACAGCTGCTCTGCATCCATTTCTCCAAGTCCCTTGTACCGCTGGATCTTATTATTGGTATCCCGTCCTACCTCCTGCAGAATGGATTCCAATTCTTCATCACTGTAGGCATACCAGAACTTCTTATTCTTCTCTAACCGGTAGAGCGGCGGCTGTGCTAAGTACACATGTCCCTGACGGATCAGCTCCGGCATGAACCGGTAGAAGAAGGTCAGTAACAGGGTGGCGATATGCGCACCGTCTACGTCGGCATCCGTCATAATGATGATCTTGCCGTAACGAAGCTTGCTGATATCAAAGTTATCATGAATACCGGTACCAAATGCGGTGATCATCGCCTTGATCTCTTCATTTACCAGGATCTTGTCAATTCTTGATTTCTCTACATTCAGGATCTTACCACGGAGTGGAAGGATCGCCTGCGTTGCACGATTTCTTGCCGTCTTGGCAGAGCCGCCGGCGGAATCTCCCTCTACTAAGTAGATCTCGCAATTATCCGGATTCTTGTCCGAACAATCCGCAAGCTTACCCGGAAGTGTCAGATTATCGGTCAGATTCGTCTTTCTGGCAACATCTCTTGCCTTTCTGGCCGCGATTCTTGCCCGCTGCGCCATAATGGCCTTATTGACAATGATCTTCGCCACATTCGGATTCTGCTCTAAGAAATACGTCATCTGCTCATTTACGATACTTTCCACCGCAGTTCGGGCAATGGCATTCCCTAATTTCTGCTTCGTCTGTCCTTCAAACTGCGGATCCTCGATCTTGATACTGACAATGGCGGTCAGACCTTCCCGAAGATCATCGCCGGACAGATTGTCCTCTTTATCCTTGAGCATCTTGCTTCCACGCGCATAATCGTTGAATACCTTCGTCATGGCGCTTCGGAAACCGGTCAGGTGCATACCACCCTCCGGCGTATTGATATTATTAACAAAGCTGTAAGTAGACTCATTGAAGGAGCTGTTATGCTGCAGCGCTACCTCAACATAGACGCCGTCCCGCTGTCCCTCACAGTAGATGACCTTATCATACAACGCATCCTTATGACGGTTGATATATTCTACGAATTCCTTGATACCGCCTTCATAGTGGAAGGTACGTTCGGTAACCGGCTCCGTCCGAAGATCCGTCAGATTGATCTTCAGCGCCTTGGTTAAAAATGCAGTTTCCCGCAAACGAACCTTCAGGGTATCAAAATCAAAGACCGTCGTATCGAAGATCTCTCCGTCCGGCTTAAATGTTACCTTCGTTCCGGTCTGATCTGTCTTACCGATTGCTTTCAGCGGATACATAACCTTGCCGCGCTCATAACGCTGCTTATAGACCTTGCCGTCCCGGCTGATCTCAACCTCCAGCCACTCTGACAGCGCATTCACAACCGATGCGCCAACGCCGTGAAGACCACCGGATACCTTGTAGCCCCCACCGCCGAATTTACCACCGGCATGAAGAATGGTAAATACAACCTCTACCGCCGGAATTCCTGCCTTAGCATGTATGCCTGTCGGTATACCTCTACCGTTATCAATTACCGTCACGGAATTATCCGGATTGATAAATACATCGATCTGTGTACAGAATCCGGCTAATGCTTCATCTACCGCATTATCCACGATCTCATATACCAGATGATGTAAGCCTCTCTCTGATGTGCTTCCGATGTACATACCCGGACGCTTCCGGACTGCTTCCAGCCCCTCCAGGATCTGTATTTGGTCAGCACCATATTCGTTTGCCATTTATTTACCTCCTGTTCATATATAACAAGTTGTTATTATTATTTGATTATCTTATTATCCGATATCTCTTTGCTATCCGGTAAGCACCTACTGACTCTTACCATCAAGCGGGCTCTCCTGATATACCTGTCCCTGCTTCACCCTGTATACCCGATTGATCGTCATCCGCCGCTTGATAAAATCATCATATCCCGTACAGGTAATGATGGTCTGGATATCGTGGATCGACTGCAGCAGATAATCCCTTCGGTTCTCATCTAACTCCGACATCACATCATCTAATAGCAGGATCGGCGTATCATGGATCAGCTCCTTGACAATCTCGATCTCCGCTAATTTAAGAGATAATGCAGCCGTTCTCTGCTGCCCCTGAGAGCCGAACCTTCGAACCTCGATATCATTGATATAGAAATTCATATCATCTCTCTGTGGGCCTATTTGCGTCGATTGATAGCGAAGATCTGCATCCCTTTTTGCCCGAAGCTGCGCCTCATATTCCTGCTCGTCCACGCTCTTTTCATACTCAATGTGAAGACGCTCTCTATTACCGGTCAGCTTTTTGTGAATGGGATCCAACATGGTATTCAGTTTCTCTATAAATCCCTCTCTCGCCCTGATGATCTCTGACCCATAGACGGTGAGCTGATGATCCCACACATCCAGAGTATCCGTAAGAGAAGGATTATAATATATCTGTTTTAACAGATTATTACGCTGATTCAGAACCTTATTATAATTAATATAATTATAGAGATATACCTTATCTAACTGGCAAAGCTCCAGATCTAAGAATCTTCGCCGCTCGGAAGGACCATTTTTAATAATACTTAAATCCTCCGGTGAGAAGAAGATCACATTCGCAATGCCGAAGAGCTCGCCGCTCTTACGGATCGGTATTCCGTCGATCGCGATTCCCTTCGTACGTGACTTCCTCATATGAATATCTACCTTATGATCGATATCATGCTTATTCACAATGGTCCGGATATGCGCCTCATCCTGATCGAACCTTATGATCTCCCGATCCTTGCTTCCCCTGTGGGATTTCGTGGTGGCCGACACATATATGGCCTCTAATACATTCGTCTTACCCTGTGCATTATCTCCATACAGGATCGTCGTTCCCGGATCAAACTCGATCTCCATATCCTCATAATTACGATAATTATTTAATTTCAGTGATCGAATAACCATTATGCCTTAATCTGTATGGATTCGCCCTGATATTCCACCACATCGCCATCCACAAGCTTGCGGCCTCTCCGGGTATCCACCTCACCATTTACCTTGACCTCACCATCCTGGATCACGATCTTAGCCGTCACGCCGGAATCCACAAGACCCGCCGCCTTTAATGCCTGTCCAAGCTTAATGTAGTCCTCTCTCAACTTAATCTCAGCCATATCTTCTATCCTTAAAATCTATATCAATTACTATTATACTTATCAACACTTAACGATTCTTGATATCGATGGTTACGATCGCTTTTCCGATACTGATAAATACATCAACAACTGCATTCTCATCCGGAACAAAGACCTGCTTCACATAGGTCTTATTACTTCCGACTTTATTGAAGAAATCCTTAATTGCCTTGATCTTAACCTGAACGGCTCTGCCAACCGGTACCGTAACGATCAACGGATCCTCATTCGCCTTAACCGTATACTTCTCTTTCCCGATATGGATCACTGCCTTTGAATGATTCGGACTTGTTACATGAAAATATACATTATTCTCCATAATACATCTCCTTTTTACACATTCGCGGATCGGATATTCACCGGAAGAATAACATACCGGTAACTCTCTTCTGCATCCTTTAAGTAGCATGGTGCTTTTTCATTCATGAAGTAGATGTCAACATCATCATTATCGATAACACGAAGGGCATCCATGATGAACTTCGGATCAAAGCCGATGATCAGATCCTTACCCTCTTTCTTAATGCTGATATCTTCATTCATGGAACCGATATTCGTATCAATCTTGATAAATAAGCTGTCATCCTTGATATTCAGGATAATTGGCTTCTTATCGGATTCCTTGATAAATAAGGTTGCACGGTCAATACAGCTTAGCAGCTCTGATTTATTGATTGTCACCTTAGTGGAATAATCATTGGTAAGCATCTGATTGATCTTATAATATTCGCCTTCCAACAAGCGGGATACGACCTTGGTCACACCGAATTCAAACAAGATATGACGATCGGTAAAATAGATATCTACATAATCCTCTACTCCACCATCTAAGATCTTGCTGACTTCATTCAAGGTCTTGCCAGGTACAACAACCTGTGTCAATTCATTCTCATCTTTCAGTTCCACATTACGGATAGAGATTCTATGACCATCTAAGGATACGACCTGCAGCTTGCGTCCTTCAATCTTGAATAATTCACCACTCATAAGCTTGGTGCTTTCATTCTCTACGGTAGAGAAAATGGTCTGTCTTACGATTTCCTTTAAGGTGAATTGTGTCAGGCTGATTCCCTTCGAACGTTCTACATTCGGAATCGGTGTGAAATCCTCTCCGGACTTTGCAGGAATCTTTAAGTTGGATTTCTCACATTTGATATGAACGGTATAATTCTCATCTACCTCGATCGTAACATCACTGCTTGGGAGCTTACGGATCATCTCATAGAAGAGCTTTGCGTTGATTGCTACCTGTCCCCCCTCTATAATTGTTCCTTCTACATACGTCTCTATACCGATTTCCATATCGGTAGCTGTCATCTTGATCTGATCTGTAACCTCAATGAAGATACATTCTAAGATTGGAAGCGTCGTCTTATTGGAGACTGCTTTCATGACCATATTTATGGAACTGACCAGATTTGATTGTGAACATGTGATTTTCATGATGTGAATAACTCCTTTCGTGAGCGTTAAGCTCTATTATTTATCTATTAATAATTGATTTTAGAAGTATTAGTATTAGGGGGTGTTCATATCGTTCATAACTCTTATGATTCTTGATAATAAGCCATTTTTCATCCTTAATAAGCATGTGGATTCTCACTTAAGATCAGGTGGATAATCCATCCCTTATTCACATGCTGATTTTTAAGAATAAGGATCTTAGGAAGGAATAATCTTCTTTTTAATAGTTTCCACAGTCTCATTCAGTTCCTCATCTGTGGATAAATTCTTCTTGATCTTGTCCACTGCGTGCATAACGGTAGAATGATCCTTATTAAAATAAGCACCGATATTCTCCAGTGGACGGTCCGTCATGGTCCTGCACAGGTACATAGCGATCTGTCTGGCCTTGGCAACCTCGCCGACTCTGGACGCAGACAGAATATCCTCCTTCGGAATCCCAAGATGTTCACTGACGACCTCCGTGATCACAGCAGGGGTTACCTCCCGTATATTATTTTTGGAAATGAGATCCTTCAGTGTTTCTTTTGCAAATTCTACCGTGATCGGCGTATTGTCTAATTTTGAAAATACATTGATCTTATTCAGTGCACCCTCTAATTCCCGGATATTTGAGACAATGTTGCTCGCAATATACTGAATGACTTCATCCGGGATCAGGATATGGTCATGATCGGCACGCTTTCTAAGAATTGCCATACGTGTCTCATAGTCCGGAGACTGAATATCAACCGGAAGTCCCCATTCCAAGCGGGATTTGATACGGTCCTCCAGATTATCAATCTCTTTCGGAGCTTTATCAGAAGATATGACGATCTGCTTGCCTGCTTCGTGCAGGACGTTGAAGGTATGGAAGAATTCCTGCTGGGTGGATTCCTTACCTATGATAAATTGGATATCATCCAGCAGAAGAAGATCGATATTCCGGTATTTGTTCCGAAAGTCTTCCATTTTATTCTTCTTCAAGGCTTCGATCAGTTCATTGGTGAAGGTCTCGCTGGTAACATAGAGAACCTTCATATTCTTATTATGCTGTAATACGTAGTGACCAACCGAATGCATCAGGTGGGTCTTCCCCAGTCCTACACCGCCATATAAGAATAACGGATTAAATGCTTCTGCAGGAGCTTCTGCTACCGCGACACAGGCAGCGTGCGCATGCCGGTTGTTATCACCTACGACAAAGGTATCGAAGGTGTAACGGGGATTAAGATTGCTCTCTTCCATATTATATTCGGTATAATTAGCAGAAGAGTCTGTCGTCTCGGTCTGTTCCCTGATATCATCCGGCGACAGGATAAAATTGATCTCATAGTCTTCATATAACTCGAGCTCTGTCTGAATGGCATCCTTAATATACAGGTCATACAGACGCTTCTTTAAAAAATCAATGCTTCTTTCATCTAATTTTTCATTCAGGAGAAAATAGATATGATTGTCCCTGACATCATATACTTTCAGAGGACGAAGCCAGGTATTGATCGTGATCGGAGAAATTCCCTGGTTCAATTGTATCGAATAAAGGATTTTATCCCAGTTTTGTTCAATTAAGTCCTTAATGTTCATAAAAATGCCTCATATCGCTTTCTAATAAGTTACAGGGGCACAAAAATACCCCTATATACTATATACCAAAATCCATTTTTTAGCAAGGTTTATAGACAACCTTTCAGGGAGGAAATAATGGTGCTTTTTGTGAATAAAATAAGCACATCGGAAAGGCATATTTTTACAGAATCTTATCAAATAATACACAGGAAAGCTCTGAGTTTTCCACAGAATTATCCACATATTGTGCATAAAAATACGCAAAATTAAATAGTTTTCAATGCTTTAATGATCTTTTTTATGGATTTTTGCCTTCTTTTTTAAACTTTTTCTTGACGGAACGCTTATTTTTCCCTATACTTAGTAAGTGTTTTTTCCTAAGAGTAAGGAGGTGTAAGGATATGAAGATGACATTTCAGCCAAAGAAGAAGTCTCACGCAAGAGTTCACGGCTTTAGAAAGAGAATGCAAACTGCAAACGGCAGAAAGGTATTAGCTGCAAGAAGAGCAAAGGGTAGAAAGCGTTTATCTGCTTAATGTGAGTACGGTCGCAGTTCATGCGGCCTTTTCTTAACCGAGGATATGGTAGTTCATGTTCTCGATGATTGATCGGGAATCTTCAAGGAGATAGGATCAGCGTTATCATGTTCCCCTTGTAGAAGAATGATCATGTGTTTTGAAATGATATTATGAAGTTATAATATGAAGAGTTATATTTCGTTAAAAAACCGTTATGAATTCGGTCACGTATATCAGTGCGGCAGATCCTATGCCAATAAGACTTTGGTGATATACGTTGTGGAGAATAGTGGTAAGAACAATCGGCTTGGAATATCGGTGAGCAAGAAGGTGGGTAACAGCGTGGTCAGACACCGCGTTACCAGATTGATCCGGGAATGCTACCGATTACATCAGATGGATATGAAGCAGGGATATGATATTGTAGTTGTAGCCCGCGTATCTTCAAAGGAAGATAATTATCATGACGTAGAACAGGCATTTATTCATCTGATGAAGCGTCACCGGCTATGGACTTTGGAATGAGGTTCTGTAAGAGGTATTATAATATGAAGAAAGTATTGCTCAAGTTGATCCGTTTTTATCAGATTTATTTGTCACCCCTCAAGGGGCATGGAACCTGTAGATTTTATCCGACGTGTTCTCAGTATGCGATGGAAGCAATTGAAAAATATGGCGCAGGAAAAGGCACATTGCTTGCAGTCTGGAGAATATTAAGATGCAACCCGTTCTCCAAGGGTGGTTATGACCCGGTTCCATAGTTTAAGGAGGTCACTATGATTTTAACCGCACAAACAGGAATATTATATCCTTTTTGTTGGCTGTTAGGAAAGATTCTGAACTTTATTTATATTGGTCTGGATTCCATGGGAATCGCGAATCTTGGTCTGTGTATCATCTTTTTTACACTGGTCGTGAAGCTTATACTTCTGCCATTTACCATCAGACAGCAGAGAGGCTCTAAGATCAATCAGTATATTCAGCCGGAGATTCAGAAGGTTCAGAAGAAGTATCGTAATAAGCAGGATCAGGAATCCATGATGAAGCAGCAGCAGGAGATGCAGGAGGTATACCGTAAGTATGGTACGAGTATGACCAATGGCTGTCTGTTATCCTTCATACAGCTTCCGATCATCTACGCATTGTACCGGGTAATCTATAATATTCCGGCTTATGTAGATTCCGTTAAGGAGATGTATGATCCGATCTCCAAGGAGATTGCTAAGATTCCGGATGTTGTAACAGAGCTTTCAACATTTGTAACAGATGAGAAGATTACAACTGCGCAGAGAGCAGTTAAGACATTATCAAACCTGGATGTAAATAACATTCCGTCTAACTATACGCTGGCAGATTACATTACGAATATCGTATCGCAGTTCTCCAGCTCACAGTGGATGACATTCAGTGAGAAGTTCGCAGCTTCCAATGATGCATTACAGAACGCGATCGCAACGGGTGTGGAGCAGTTTGATAAGCTGAATACGTTCCTGGGAATGAATATTTCCGAGGCTCCGGGCTGGTTCTTCACCGGTGGGCTTCATTTTACACCGGCTATGATCATTCCGATCCTGGCAGCACTGTTCCAGTTCTTAAGTACATTTGTTATGCAGAAGTCACAGCCTGCGAATGAAAATGCTGATCCGACAACGGCGCAGACAGCAGGTATGATGAAGTCTATGACCTATACCATGCCGCTGATGTCATTATTTTTCTGTGTGAGCTTACCGGCAAGTATTGGTATTTACTGGACAGTCAGCGCTTTGATCAGCTTCTTAACGCAGCTGGGTGTGAATCTCTATTATGATAAGATCGCCGATAAGGAGAAGATCTTAGAGAAGCAGATGGAGAAAGCGAAGAAAAAGAATGCGAACAGGAAGCCGAAGAAGTCTTTTACCGAGCGTATGATGGAGGCTGCCGGAATGGCGGACCAGAGTAAGACTACTTCCTCTACGAATAGTGTTGCGAATACCAGTTTGAAGAATTATGTAAGTGCCGGTTCCGGATCAAATGCGGGTTCTGATGGTTCGGGAGGCAGCAGCTCAGGCTCAGGAGCTTCTTATAAGAAGGGAAGTATCGCTTCCAAAGCGAATATCATGCAGCAGTATAATAATAATCAGAAGGATAAATAAATCACTGTCAAGGAATGTACGAGAATAGCTGCATGTAAGTAAATGCATGAGTATAGTTGTATGAATATAGCTGAATGAGTGTAGTTGCATGAGATATGAAATCTAGATATTAGGTTATAGGTAATTAGGAGGGACATAAATGGAATACGTAGAATTCAAAGCCAAGACTGTGGATGATGCTTTGGTAGAAGCTGCTCAGACCTTAGGGGCTGCCGGTCTTGATGAATTGGAATATGATGTGATCGATAAGGGCAGCAGCGGATTCTTGGGAATCGGTTCGAAGCCGGTCGTGATCAAGGCAAGAAAGAAGGCAGATGAGAAGACCTCGTTTGTAGATACGATCCAGGAATTCTTAGATCATCTGTTCCGGGTAATGGGTATTGAGACCAAGGTTGTTATTGATTATAACGAAGAAGAGAAGACAATGAATATCGATCTTAGCGGCGATGATATGGGTGTTCTGATCGGTAAGAGAGGACAGACCTTAGATGCCCTGCAGAAGATCACACAGTCTGTTGTAAATAAGAACAGCGAAGAATTCATTCGTGTGAAATTAGATACCGAGAACTATCGGGCAAGAAGGAAGGATACCCTGGAGAATCTTGCAAGAAACATCGCTTACAAGGTTAAGAGAAGCAGAAAGCAGATCGTACTGGAGCCTATGAATCCATACGAGAGAAGGATTATTCATTCCGCACTTCAGGACGATAAGTTCGTAAGCACCAGAAGCGAGGGAGAGGAACCGTTCCGTCGGGTTGTTGTATTCTACAACCGCGGTGCAAAGCAGGAGAATCGATAATCGATAGGTAATAATATAATAGGTTTTCTGATATCTTAAGAAAGAGCCGTTGTGAAAGGACTGCTGTTGCTTTACATGGGCTCTTTCTTTTTTTGATGAAATATGGTAATAATGGAAGTGTATGAGAGGTGTTGATCGTTTCTCGTGCAGGCGGTGGAGCGGATAACATACTCTGAAAATCAGATTCCGGATAGTGAGAAGGGTTTTCAGGAGATGCATTTGTAGTAATAAAGTTCAAATGATCAGAGGTAAGTAAATGATATATAAGAACGATACCATAGCAGCAATCGCAACCGGTGCAGCGAGTGCCGGGATCGGAATCATAAGGATCAGCGGCGAGAATGCCATAGAAGTGGCAGACCGCATATTTCGTGCGAAGAATCCGAATAAGAGACTTGTGGATACCCCGACCTATCAGGCGCTCTACGGAGAGGTAGTCGATGGGGAGCTTGTAATGGATGAGGCCATCTGTCTGGTAATGCGCGCGCCGAATTCCTATACGACGGAGGATGTCGTAGAGGTACAATGCCATGGCGGCATGATCCTGCTGCAGCAGATCCTGCAGGTAATCCTTAAGAACGGCGCACGAGCCGCAGAACCCGGTGAATTCACGAAGCGTGCCTATCTGGGTGGGCGGATCGATATTACACAGGCAGAGTCCGTTATGGATATGATCCATGCCAAAAATGAGCTGGCTGCCCGTTCGTCTGTGCGCCAGCTGCAGGGGGCTCTGTCGGATAAAATCAAGGAAATACGTGCCTTTGTACTGGAGAATGTGGCATATATCGAATCGGCATTGGATGATCCGGAGAATTACAGTCTGGACGGTTTCTCTAAAGAATTGCAGGATAAGGTGCAGAATACGACAGAGGAGGTTGACCGGCTGCTCCGTACAGCCGAGGAGGGCAAGATGATCCGGGAGGGTATCCGAACGGTTATACTCGGTAAGCCGAACGCAGGGAAATCGTCTCTATTGAATCTGCTCTTAGGAGAGGAACGTGCCATCGTGACAGAGATTGCCGGAACCACGCGGGATACCTTAGAGGAGGACGTGATGGTACAGGGAATTCCGCTTAAGGTGATCGACACGGCAGGAATCCATGAGACGGTGGATACTGTGGAAAGGATCGGTGTGGAAAAAGCGAAAAAGAGTCTGGAGGATGCCGATCTTGTCCTATATATCATAGATGGCTCAAGACCGTTAGATGAGGATGATTCTTATATTAAGAGCCTGTTACAGGATCGCAGGGTGATCATTCTTGTGAACAAGATTGATGTGGAACAGGTTGTGGATAAGTCGTGGATAACCTCGAATATTCAGGCACCGTTAATCGAGATCTCCGCAGTGACCGGAGAGGGACTGACCAGGTTTAAGGATACTTTAACAGAGATGTTCTTCCACGGGAAGCTGTCGATGAACGATCAGGTCTATATCACGAACCTGCGTCACCGTGAGGCGCTTTCTGAGGCGAAGGACAGTCTGATGCGTGTGCTGGACAGTATAGGACAGGGCATGCCGGAGGATTTCCTGACGATCGATCTGATGGCGGCGTATGAGCAGCTGGGAACGATACTGGGAGAGCAGTTAGAGGATGACCTTGCAGATGAGATATTCGGGAAGTTCTGTATGGGTAAGTAGAGAATGGGTTCCATGGTGCCCATACAGCAATCATACACGAATCTGTATTTAGATATTTGAGATGTATTAATTCAAGAAGCGGGAGGTAGGAAGATGCCCCAGATAGAGGAACATTATGATATTGTCGTAGTTGGCGCGGGACATGCCGGCTGTGAGGCAGCGCTTGCTGCGGCTAGAATGGGACTTGAGACCATCATTTTCACGGTCAGTATGGACAGTGTGGCGCTCATGCCTTGTAATCCGAATGTAGGCGGGAGCTCCAAGGGACATCTCGTGCGGGAGATCGATGCCATGGGCGGTGAGATGGGGAAGAATATTGATAAGACCTATATTCAGTCGAAGATGTTAAATGAATCGAAGGGCCCGGCAGTCCATTCACTGCGTGCACAGGCGGATAAGGCAGAGTATTCCCGGGCGATGCGGATGACTCTGCAGCAGACGGAGCATCTGACCCTTCGTCAGGCGGAGGTTGCGGAATTGTTGGCTGAGGATTCCGGGATATCAGAGGAGGGCAGTGCCAGTCAGAAGGCAGCGGATTCCGGGGAGAGCAGTATCAGTCAGAAGGTAGCGGATTCCGGGGAGCAGAAAGAAGCTTTGCGGGGAAAGCGGATCATCGGTGTGCGCACGCTGTCCGGTGGAACGTATTATGCCAAGGCCGTGATCCTGTGTACCGGAGTCTATCTGAAGGCGCGCTGTATCTTCGGGGATGTCAGCAATCCAACCGGTCCGAATGGCTTGCAGGCGGCGAATCATCTGACGCAGTCGTTGTTAGATCTGGGGATTACCGTCCGGCGGTTTAAGACCGGAACGCCTGCACGAATTGATAAGCGAAGTATTGATTTTTCGAAGATGGTCGAGCAGAAGGGGGATGAGCATATTGTTCCGTTCTCCTTTACCAATACAGAAGAAGATATTCAGCGGGAGCAGGTATCCTGCTGGCTGACATATACGAATGAGACGACCCATGATATCATTCGGGCTAATATTGACCGTTCTCCGTTATTTTCCGGCATGATCGAGGGAACGGGGCCCCGGTATTGTCCTTCCATTGAGGATAAGGTGATGAAGTTTCCGGATAAGGACCATCATCAGGTCTTTATCGAGCCGGAGGGAGAATATACGAATGAAATGTATATCGGCGGCATGTCGAGCTCTCTGCCGGAGGATGTGCAATATGCCATGTACCGAAGTGTTCCCGGATTGGAGAATGCGAAGATCGTCCGGAATGCCTATGCGATCGAGTATGATTGTATTGATGCGACCCAGCTTCACGCTTCTCTGGAATTCAAGGAGCATGAGAACTTATTTGCAGGGGGACAGATCAACGGAAGCTCCGGCTATGAAGAGGCTGCAGCGCAGGGCTTTATGGCAGGTGTGAATGCAGCACGTAAGATCAAGGGGTTAGAGCCTGTTATATTAGACCGGTCACAGGCGTATGTAGGAGTTCTGATCGATGATCTTGTAACGAAGGAGACCTTCGAGCCCTATCGTATGATGACTTCCCGTGCAGAGTACCGGCTGCTGCTTAGACAGGATAACGCAGATCTGCGGCTGACGGATATCGGACATGAGATCGGGCTGATCGATGACGAGCGATATGCCGCATTTTGTAAGAAACGGACTGCCATAGAGGAAGAGCTTGCCCGTTTGCAGACCGTTGTGATCGGTGCCGCTAAGAAGAATCAGGATTATCTGGAGTCTGTGGGAAGTACCCCTCTGAAGACGGCAGCTGCTTTAAGCGATCTGATCAAGCGGCCGGAGCTGAATTATGAATTGATCGCGCCGTTAGATCCGGAGCGTAAGCCACTTCCGAAGGATGTGATAGAGCAGGTGAATATCAACCTGAAATACGAAGGCTATATTACCCGCCAACAGCAGCAGGTGGCACATTTTAAGAAATTGGAGAAGAAGCGGATCCCGGATTCGATTAATTATGATGAGATTCAGAATCTGCGGAAGGAAGCAAGACAGAAGCTAAGCCAGATCCGGCCGGCGTCGGTGGGACAGGCATCCAGAATCTCCGGTGTCTCTCCGGCGGATATCTCGGTACTGTTGATCTATCTGGGGAATTCGTAAGCAAAGCGGGCGCTTTACTTTTGAAGATGTATTGCCGAAGGAGAGTCAGTAATGCGACGAACGATTATCAATTGTTATCGAAGTGAAATCGATGGGGCGTTGCATTCGTATCAGAAAGAACAGGGAGTATATATGAAAGAATTATATGAGAAAGCATCGAAGATCGGAATTATCCTGACGGATCAGCAGCTGGAGCAATTCCGGATCTATTATGAGATGCTAATTGATTGGAATAAAGTGATGAATCTGACGGCAATTACGGAATATAGCGAAGTAATTGACAAGCATTTCATGGACAGTATCCTGCTTGGCAGGGTTTTTGATTTGGATTCTGTGAATGCCATGATCGATGTGGGAACCGGAGCCGGCTTCCCGGGTATCCCTTTGAAGATCGTTTATCCACATTTGCAGGTCACATTACTGGATTCTCTGAATAAGAGAGTCAACTTCCTGAATGAGGTGATAGAGAAATTGGGCTTATCGGAGATCCGGGCGATCCATGCCAGAGCAGAAGAGGCGGGACGACAGACGCAGCACAGAGATCATTATGATCTGTGTGTATCGAGGGCAGTTGCGAACCTTGCAGTCCTGTCGGAATATTGTCTGCCATTTGTTAAGCCGGAAGGGTATTTTATCTCTTACAAATCGAATCAGATCGAAGAGGAGCTATCACAGGCAAAGAAGGCCATTCATGTTCTCGGCGGAGCTTATGAGGATACGCAGACGGAGTGTCTGCCGGATACAGATATTATAAGACAGTTTGTCCGGATCCGGAAGGTACAGCGGACACCGAAGGCTTATCCGAGAAAAGCAGGAACGGCATCGAAAACGCCGATCACGTAAAAAACCACCAGACAGGAATGTCTAGTGGTTTCTTCGTTTCTCCCTTCGCTTTTCCCGTAATTCTAACTTACGGTTACGGATGGTTTCAACTTCTGATTTCGGAATCGGTGCGATTCGTTTTACAGCGAAGGTCTGTCCTTTATTCGATAATTTGAATTTGATGGTTCCCTTCTGATATCCGTGATACCAGCATCTTCCAACACCCAGATATTGATTTTGATTATTCGAGAACCAATCGATCTTACGGTTTAATTTGCGCTTGCATTTGTAACATCGGAACTCGCCGAAGTTCTCATCTTCAATAAGATAGATCTTATCATCAAAGCCATGAGAGATATGCTCCGCATAATTTCGGTGGTAGGAGTGGATCTCATGTTCCTCATCGACCGGTGCATGATAATAATCGTAGGTGTACTGATCTTTGAAGTTCCGCTTGGACAGCTTCTGCAGTACATAGGCGGTATATCTTGCATCATTGATCGCGGTGTGAAAGCATTCATTCTGCGGAATCGATAAGGTCTCTACCGCTTTCTCCAACCGACAGGGACCGGGATCCGGATACGCTTCACCGAAGATTGCCTGAATGTCATAGTAGCGCATTGGCTCTTCCGTCGTCTGCATGTAGTAGTATTCCATATTCTTCTGGAGCTGTGTGATATCGCTGGTGCCCCAGGTACCGAATATGTAATCATCCCCACACCATTTCTTGAATTCCTTGCAGACAACCTCAAACGGTCGTCCGGTCTTCAATACACTTTCGTCATAATTCAGCATTTGCCGGATATGATGATGAAGGGTCTTATAGACACGCGGTTTAATTATGCTGTTGTATTCATCGATGATCTTGAAGCGGTCGTTTAGCTTGACGGCTCCGATCTCAATGATCTCAAATGGAATTCGCGGATTCTCGTACTCCGGACCGTGTGGACATTGATTCCATTCTAGGTCAAATAGGATATAGTTCATATCTTTTGTAGTGGTACGCTCTTACCTAAGACTACATTCTGATAATCTTAGAACAGGCATTGTCTAAGACGGCATTCTGTTGATCTTAGAATTGACATTGTCTAAGACGGCATTCTGGTAATCTTGGAATTGGTCTCGCCCTCTAAGGAATTGTGAATATTCGTTAATGCCTCGTTGGTTCGGGCAGCAGCAATCTTATTATCGCCTGCCATCTGTACCACCTGCTTCGTAATGCGGTCATTACTATTCACAACACGTACCATGTTCTCCTGGTTCTTTTTCACGATCAGCTTGGTGCAAAGCTTCTGCTGTTCTACTAATTCTTCATTCAGTCGGACGTTATCTGCCTTCAAAGCTTCTACCATTGCTGTAAGTTCTTCAAGACGTTGATTAACAGAGAGCTCCTCCCGCTTAGCAACGGAATAGAGTCCCTTCTCTACCTTGGTAAGCTCGGACTGCTTATCATAGGAGCGGTTTGCGATCTCATCTACCTTGCGGATGATACTGTCTACGAGGAAATAGGTATCAACCACGACAATTAATCCAAAAGAAATGATCAGCTCCAGTCGGTCCGGCATGGTTGCGACCAGATAGATCATGGTCATTAATGCAGCCATCATTGCAACTGAACTGATCAATAGATTCGTTTTAATTCTCTGTTTCATGATTGAAATTACCCCCGTTAATAATCGTGATCTTTTCAACAATTTTATCTTAAGGATCAAAGCAGCGTTCCTGGGCGGATTCGAACCGCCGGCCTTCCGCTTAGGAGGCGGACGCTCTATCCTACTGAGCTACAGAAACGGACATCGCAAATATCAATCGATATTCACATCATTTCTATTTTATAAAAAATATGTGAAATCGTCAAGATGTCTGGCGTTACTTTTGCCTTTATTCTAGTGTTATTTTTGTTCTTATTCCTGCTTCTGTTGTGATTCATCCGGCGTCTCCCGATGCGGATAATCATCCGGCAGGATCAGATATCCCTGAAGCCATACGATCCCCTTGAATCTTCTGCCGACTGCCGGTTCTCCGATCAGATCCACATCATTGATCAGGATATCAAGTTCAATTCCGTTCGCTTGCACCGTCATGGTATGCAGAGAGGCATTCGTATAAGGATTACGCTCCGCATTATATCTGGTGATCGTTCCCATAACGGAATACTCCTCACTATTGGAGCCATACGGAATAATGTAGGAATCTACAATAGAATAGAGGTCTTCTTCCTTCGAACGCTTGGACACAGAGGAATATAAGTCAATATCCGCAAGAGTCAGACTTTCCACAGCGTCCATATCGCCATTTCTTGCTGCAGAGATCAGACGGCCTCTTTTCTCCTCCCGGGATTTCTGCTTACGCTGATCGGATGTTTTCTTCTCTTCAAAGCCGAGAATGATCACGCCATCGACGGAGAGACCACTGTAGGCTACCTCGGAAAGAATCGGCTCATACGGACAGTAGTGACTGTACAGCTTATAGTCCATAATATTCTGGATATGATAGATCAAAGGGATACCCAGATTGGAGTTGTTGCTGACACCGGTATAAGCAAGCTTGTCCTGATTCTCTTCTACGAACATAGATTCTTCTTCTGTCTGCCCCGAACCATAGTAGTACGGATAATAATGCTCGATGACAAAATGCTCACTTGGATGCTTCTCACTTGCATATTCCCCGATGATACTGATCCCGTATCCATTTCCCAGATCCTTCTGAAACTGGGCAAGATAATAACCGTCGTTCATACTTTGAATCGAACGGTAAGCCGGGGTGTCGATAACATCCTGCAGGATACTCTCCAGCTGTAGAAGATTCGTAATATTATGATATCCTATCGAACGTAAATAACGATTCATGTATTCTCCTTCGTTAGTTAGAATAATTCTTTGTCAGATAATCCTTTGTCAAAATGATCATTAGTCAGAAAACACCTTCTACTCTTAATCAGAAAACGCATCCTTCATATTAATGGCATTGGTAAGGGCTTCCTTTTCTTCCTCGGACAAAGTAATATAGGATTCCCCATTGATGATCTCTTTCACATACGTATAGCAGCCATCCCGACTATGCATACAATTCATGATGAAACCGTTGTTGCGGTCGTTCAGCAGAGCCAGCGCAAAGCTTAAGGTACCGCCCATTTCCTTAAAGGCATCATATTTGACAATACCTACCTTACTGTAAGAGGAGCGGAATTGCCGTCGGAGATTCTTGATCTCCATAGCATGCTCCTTTGCAATCTGCTGCATAATATCTAATTCGGCAAAGCGTTCGTAGATGATCTGTTCCAGTTCATCTCCGTTCTTGCCCTTCATAAATCTCTTATAACGGGAATCCAGCTTCTTAACATTTACCAGAAGAATGATACACAACACAATGAGTGCGATCACAAGCACCAGTAATGCAAGAATGACATAGTCGGCCGGAATCCCGATCATCTCAAATATAGAACTCATAGGAGCCCTCCCTGTGTAATTCTTATGTATGGTCCAGTCATTTGGGCAATGATTAAATGATCTGTTATTATTTTTTTATTTCCTTCAAATGATCGATCAATCCATCCAATTCATCAATGGAATAATATTCGATCTCAATCTTGCCGCGCTGGTTATCCTTGGCGCGGATGGTGACTTTGCTTCCCAGGATATTCTTCAGTTCTTCCTCTGTGGCAGTATAGAGAGAAGAGTGATCCAGTTCCTTCTTCGGCTTCTTTTCTGAAGAAGCATCGCTTAAGTATTTCTTCACCAACGCCTCTGTCTGCCGAACGGATAAGCTCTCGTCAAAGACCTGACAGGCCGCTTCGTATTGAAGTGTCGGATCTTCTAATGCGAGAAGTGCTCTGGCATGACCGTTACTGAGCTTCTCGTCAATAACCATCTGCTGTACCTTCTCGGTCAGCTTAAGTAATCGCAATGTATTCGTAATCGCAGTACGGCTCTTGGATACCCGCTCTGCCAGTTCATCCTGCTTTAAGGAGTAGTCTTGGATCAATTTCTGATAAGCAAGCGCTTCTTCGATCGGATTCAGGTCTTCTCTTTGAATATTCTCGATTAGAGAGATCTCTGCTATTTCCTGCTCGTTATAATCCCGGACAATGACCGGAACCTCTTTTAATCCGGCAAGACGGGCGGCTCTCCAGCGGCGCTCTCCGGCAATAATGATATTCGTTCCCTTTTTATTCGCTACAATGATCGGATCGATCACACCATATTCTTTGATGGAATCGGATAATTCCTGCAGCGGATCCTCTTCAAAGTTCTTACGGGGCTGATCCGGATTCGGCTCCAGATCCGTAATCTTCATTGTCTGGATCAGAGAATCAGCCGGAACCTCCTCTGAACCTGTAATATTAGCAGAAGC
>CACZRT010000149.1 GCA_902783585.1 uncultured Lachnospiraceae bacterium
CATATTCTTGAAATATCTATACAGTTATAGTAAGATAGCTGTAGTTCTTTCACTTACTATATAACAACAATAATAACGATCTATGCAAAGATGTTCATCCGGTTCCATAGGTCGCTAAGCAAACCAAACAGAAGTCTAATACAAATAATAAGAGGGAATCATAAGGAGATATCTTCCATGACCATATTAGTGATTGATGCACAGGGAGGCGGGATCGGCAGACAGCTGATCACCTCTATTAAACAGAATATTGAAGATGCAACCATCCTTGCAGTCGGCACTAACAGCACTGCCACGACTGCCATGCTAAAAGCCGGCGCAGATGAAGCCGCAACGGGAGAGAATTCTGTGGTTGTTGCCTGCCGGAAAGCAGATATCATTGTCGGTCCGATCGGAATCGTAATAGCGGATTCCATGCTTGGCGAGATCACGCCGAAGATGGCGCTCTCCGTTGCGCAAAGTCCGGCAAAGCGTATCCTGATTCCATTCAATCATTGCGACAATATAATTGCGGGTATCTCGGATTTCAGTACTAAAAAATTGATCCAAGAGGCAGTACAGACAATCCAGAAGCTATAAAAATCATTCAACATTTTATGCAATTATTAATGGAATCCTTTTACCTACAAAATAAATCTTGATATTGCTGTAATTGGTTTCGTAAAAACTGAATTTCCTTATAATCGCCATATGCTTTCAACGTGTCATCTAAAAATGCATAAACCCGCTTATAATCCAGCCTAAATGAAGATTTTACAGGAAACTCAAAGGCGGTTAACTGATCATGAAAAGAACCGCTAAGTGTGCAAGAACAATAGGTTTCTTCAACTGTATGCAGAGCTCTTGCATTGTCAAAAATAGGCGCTATTCTATAGTTTCCGGTAGTATTATTCAGAATGATTCCATAATTATGAACATGACGATCCGTATTTTCAATTAGCAGATCAAGCTGTACCAGATTATGAAGATATGTCCGAAAATCCTTTTCAGAAATGCCAAAAGCAGATGCCAGATTACATAAATACTCTAAACGTTCTTTTGCACCGGATAAGGATGCCAGATGATCCGATAGATCCACACCGCCAGTCGCTATCTGATATAGTGAATTCATGGTAATAAACTCTTCATCATCCTTCAGAAAATTATATGAATAGCATGCAGATTTATGATTTACCTGACACATGTCATACACAACATAGTCTTTTTTTTCCAGATCAGAGCAATTAAGAATATTAGAAACCACATACTCAACAAAACCCTCTCTTCCGCTGCCATCTAATTTCAAAAAGAGATCATCCTTTTTATACTTTATCTGAGTACCTTTGGTAATACTCTTTCCAATGAAAATGTATTCATTTCCCAATTCAAAAGTCTGCATAGATCTTACCTCATGACATACAGTCGATTAGTCACTACCTTCAAAAATGATTCTGATTTCGTATAATCAGCGTACTCGCACATCATTCCATGTCAATGACTCACCGGCAAAGCGAAACCATTTAAAATCATCAATATCAACCCCATGTGTTTGTCGGAAAATCTCATATGAGTTATACTCATGTAAGCCAAAATAATCCAGCATTGTCTGATCACATCTACATTCAGGTATCACTCGTTCAGATATAATTCTTAATATATTAATACCCAGGGTGTTCTCAGGGAATAATATCTTGTATTTATCATTTGTATAGGCGTGATATTCTACATGTTGATCTGTAATAACTAAATGACCTGTAATCTCATCTTTATACATAATATCACATTCCATATTCGCAAAACCTGTCATATCACCACCCCCTGAATCACCCGAAACACGAAATACTCAGCTTTAATTATTATAGTGCAAACCATTGATAAAAGCAACTTTTTCGCATTACAGTGATCCATGATAACAATCATGGATCAGTAATCTATAACGCCAAACATATAATAGTAATCTATAACGACGAACAATCCTTGACAACCTCTCACAGACTCTAGTATGATATAGTATGAAGGCAGACAGGAAGTCTGTGATGGGTTCAGAAGAACTCGGATATTTCATATATACAGTAATACCGTCCTTTTTTTAATGACGGATTACATCTATACAAGAATATACTATACAGAAATATACTATACTATGAAGGTATATGTTTTCTCAGGGGAGAAAGCGTGTACTTTTTTTGTACACATTTTATGCAATATCAAAAGACTCTTTTTGGAATATTTGAGGGAATCCCATAAGACAAACCCGTTTCCGAAGCAAGAGAAAATAAGAATCAAGAATCTAGGAGGATCAAGAATTATGGCATGTTTTATTGTTCCGGCTGCAGAGGCAGTCATCACAACTGTAGTAACCAAGGTGCTTCAATCTAAGGAGAAAAGCTCTGAGGAAAGTGCCTCTCATGAAGTTCAGGCTTCCCATGGAGAGACTGCGCTTACAGCACCGGCTCATACCGGAAGAACCCCATTTTCACACAAATTACAATGGCTGAACAATATGCTGTGGGGCGGCTCCGCACTTCTCGCATTCGAGCATATATGGCACGGAGAGGTTGTACCGTGGGCTCCATTCTTAACCGCTGCTTCCGATCCGGCTTCAGCTGCGGAGATGCTGCATGAAATGGCTACCACAGGCGTTACCATGGCACTTCTCGTAACTGCTGTATGGCTTGGCATGGTTGCTGTCTCTTCTGCGATTGAACGCCGTTCCGAAACAGATAACGAGACACAACCGGCTGATAACTAAAGGAGAGCTTGATCATGACTTTACTGATTACTATATTTGCGGCCGTCATCTGCACAATCCTGTGGTATACAAAGGCGCCGAAAAATGAAATGAAGCTGCATATCTTATGCTTCATGTACTGGGGTGCTTCCATCATGTGGCTGGTAGATGCAATCTATGAATTTGCAGAGCTGCATGCAGATTACTTTCAGCCCGCTCCGGCGGATATGCTGAATGATGCATTTCTCGGCTTATCTGTTGTTGCACTGGGTCTGATTATCTGGCTGATCGTACTGCTCATAAAAGATCCGAAGGGTGTCGTGAGGGCAGCCCTAACCAAGCAGACCAACAAATAAGTCCAGCACTCATATCCGGAATGTTATAGGTCAGATGATCTGACAGAACTATGAGTCAAGACTTCCTAGCTGTTACTTATAACTTGGAGATTCACATGAAAACTGAGACAAAATCTATATTAGAGGCCGTAAAAAACGGTAGTCTATCTGTAGATGACGCATTATTACAACTGAAAAACAAACCATATGAAGATATCGGATTTGCCAAGGTGGATCTTCACAGGAAGATACGGCAGGGCGTTCCGGAGGTAATCTATGGGGCAGGCAAGACACCGGAACAGATCATAGAGATCATTCGTACCATGAAGGAACATGGACAGAACCGTATCCTGATCACCCGCCTAACCTCTGAAGCCGCTGACAGGATCGAACGCAGTCATTCGATCACTTATTATGAACAGGCAAAGCTCGGACTCATTGGTGACATTCCGACTCCGAACGGAATCGGCACTATTGTGGTGGCGACCGGTGGAACCAGTGATATTCCGGTTGCAGAAGAGGCAGCGCTTACTGCAGAGGTGCTTGGCAATCAGGTCAACCGCCTGTATGATGTGGGTGTTGCCGGACTGCACCGGCTCTTATCTCATAATGAGGAGATCATGTCTGCGTCGGTTATCATTGCGATTGCAGGAATGGAAGGAGCACTAGCCAGTGTGATCGGCGGACTCGCGGACTGTCCGGTTATCGCTGTTCCCACAAGCGTCGGATATGGAGCCTCCTTTGAGGGACTATCCGCTCTTCTATCCATGCTGAATTCCTGCGCCAGCGGGGTATCTGTAGTAAATATCGATAACGGCTTTGGCGCCGGATATCTTGCCAGCATGATCAATCATATGGAAGCAGCTCCTAAGGAATAAGACTTCACCAACCATCTTGGAGGTATGAAAATATGAAAACATTATATCTGGATTGCGGAATGGGCGCTGCAGGTGATATGCTGACTGCCGCGCTGTTAGAGTTACTGCCGGATCCCGACCATTTTATTGACACTTTCAATGCACTCTCTATTCCGGATATACAATTTGCAAAGCAGGAATCCGTGAAATGCGGCATTACCGGAACACATATCTCTGTGAAGGTACATGGCGAAGAAGAACTCGTATCCGATCATGACCATCATCACGAGCATGAACATGAACACGATCATCATCATGACCACGACCATCCACACGATCACGAACATAGCCACCATCATACCAGCATGCATGATGTGGAACATATCGTAGCGGATCTGAAGCTTTCGGAGACTGTCCGTCAGGACATTCTTGCTGTCTACGGATTAATTGCAGAGGCAGAAAGCCATGCGCACGGGGTTCCGGTAACAGAGATTCATTTCCATGAAGTAGGGACCATGGATGCGATTGCCGATGTCACAGCTGTCTGTATGTTGATTCATGAACTCGCACCGGATGAGATCATCGCGTCCCCGATCCATGTTGGCAGCGGCCATGTTGTATGTGCGCATGGAACCTTACCGGTTCCGGCTCCGGCAACTGCATATATTTTAAGAGATGTACCGATCTATGGAGGCAGTATTCAGGGCGAATTATGCACACCTACCGGTGCGGCTTTGCTCAAGCACTTTGTTACAAGATTTGGGGACATGCCGATCATGAAGGTAACATCTATCGGATACGGTATGGGGAAGAAGGACTTCCCAATCGCAAACTGTGTGCGGGCGATGCTGGGTAATACCTTAGACTCCCCCAGCCATCCGGAAGCTCCTGCCGATCAGATCATGTTAGAGCTCTCCTGCAACGTAGACGATATGACCGCGGAGGATATCAGTTACGCTATGGAGCAATTATTCGAGCACGGAGCCAATGAGGTCTATACCGTCCCGATCGGTATGAAGAAATCCCGCCCCGGCACTCTGCTACGGGTAATCTGTAAGGAAGCAGATCGTGACACCATGATCCATCTTCTCTTCCAGCATACAACCACCATCGGAATCAGAGAAACCATTACCAGGCGTTATGTATTAGACCGTAGGATCGAGACCGTTCAGACCCCTTATGGAGAGATAAGACGCAAGGTATCTTCCGGCTACGGAGTAGAGCGGAAGAAATGTGAATTTGACGATCTGTCGCGAATTGCTAATGAACAGGGGATCAGTCTGAATGAACTCAGACGTAATTTGAACGAACAATAACAGATCCTGGATATAACATACCCGATAACACATAAGATACAAAACATGCTATGATCGTACAAACCGCACCTTATTCTGCGGAATACAGCAAAACTTTCTATCGCAGAATACAATAATGATCAGACAATTGATACAAGGGAGACATACATGGACGAACTACATAAAAAGAAACAGATCTTGGATAACTACCTTAAGGAGCTTGGCAGTGTTGTTGTTGCCTTCTCCTCCGGCGTAGATTCTACATTTTTATTAAAATGTGCGCACGATGTTCTCGGAGATAACGCAATTGCCATTACCGCCAGATCCTGCTCTTTTCCGGTAAGAGAATTGAACGAGGCGACTGCCTTTTGCAAAGCAGAGGGAATCAAACAAATCATTGTGGATTCTGAAGAGCTTGCTATCGAAGGCTTCCGGGAGAATCCGAAGAACCGCTGTTATCTCTGCAAGCATGAATTATTCACGAAGATCCGGGATATTGCTGAAGAATACGATATTCCCTATATTGCGGAGGGGTCGAATACCGATGATGAAGGAGATTACCGTCCGGGACTTCTGGCGGTTGTGGAATTAAAGGTTAAGAGTCCGTTACGGGAAGCGGGATTATCCAAAGCCGATATCCGTGCTCTTTCCAAGGAAATGAACCTTCCGACATGGGATAAGCAGTCCTTTGCCTGCTTGGCTTCCCGCTTTGTCTATGGAGAAACCATTACAGAGGATAAGCTATCCATGGTAGACCGCGCCGAACAACGACTACTGGATCTCGGCTTTCATCAGGTCAGAGTCAGGATTCATGGGAACATAGCCCGCATTGAAATCGACCGAAGCGAATTCCCGAAGATCATTCAACCGGAAATTGCCGAACCGCTTGATCAATATCTTCATGAATTAGGATTTCTCTATGTCACCTTAGACTTACATGGATATCAGACCGGAAGCATGAATAAGACCTTGGAAGGATAATTTCCAAGGTCTTATTTCACATTATCTGACTGTCTGAACATCCTCATAGAAGTTAGGCTGCCGGTAGAAATATACGATCGTCGTATTCGTGATGTAATAATCCACATCCTCCCAGGTCGGTTCTATATCCATTCCCATAGATTTCTTGATCATATTCAGAATATCCGCATCGGATTGTCCTGTAACCTCACTTGCCGATACCTGCTTACCGGTATTCACATCGATCGTAATTCCGTATAGATTCGAATACGGATGGGCACCTCCCAGATAATATACATCATTGTATACCAGACTCACATAATCATCACCAACATAATATAAATCATAGAACTTATAATAATTATAAGGAACCTGGATTTCCGGCTCTCCTTCGCCCTCATAATACTCAGAAGGATCGGAATTATTCTGATAATATGCAGAATCCGCCTCATATCCGGTCTCTACTTCCTGATAGATTCCCCGCAAAGTTTCATTAATCGTGGACGCATTTTTTACAGAGTCGTTAAAATAATACTCCTCGATCTCATAATAATAGCATTCTGTGCCATCAGCAAGCAGAGTAGATTGATGATTCGTCTCAATCGTTCCATATTCCCCCGATGAATATGTCCGGATATTCGCATAGGCATCACCGGCCGGATCATCCATATCTGACAGATCTACAACTATTACATCCGAATCTCCATCTGACGCTGTATCCGCATCATCAACAGTGGAATCTGATTTCAAGTCTTCTCCTTCGGACATCTGTTCTTTCGAATTCTCTGACGATGAGCTTTCCTTCTCTGTATCCTGAACCGTCGTTTCCGGATCGTTCCTATCTACACTGTCCCCATTCTTCTGACAGGCAGACAGCCCGAACGCCATAAGGCAAACAGCAGCGCTCATGCATAATAGATGACGTGTGTGAATAATACTCATATGATCCTCCCTCCCCTTTCATGCAGACTATATGCATCGATTATCTATCCATAATCAATAGTATATCATGAACTTTGTTCATGATCCAATTTCGCAGAAATACTCTTGCAAGCAAGTATTTCTGCAGCATTATATCATAAGCTGCCTTACTTCATATTCAAATACGCGATAAAAACAGCCGTCAAATGGCGGCTTTCATCCATGGATGAAACCGCCATCTGAAGCTTTATATCAATAATATTATTACACAATTGCTATTCTATTTCAAACATTTCTTTTTCATGAACGCATACTTTTTTATGGCATCATCAAGAGCACTATATAACCAACAAAAATTTATAGATATTATCTCCTAAATTATAATCTTCGTAAATCAGCCTATCATCTCCCACACTTCCGAATTATAACCCCTAACAATCCAAAAGTGGATTTCCCTTAGAAAAACCTCTGTCAATTATCGAAAAATAATGCAGGTTTTCCGCAAAGAAATCCGCTTTTGATCGTCAGTACAAAAAGCCGAAATCATTCTCCTTTACAAGAAGTCGCTATTGCCTCCTCAAAAATCTTAAGCCCCTCTTCTAATTGCTCATCCGACATAACCAGCGGCGCAAGAAAACGGATAACATTATTATATGTTCCGGCACTCTCTACCAGCAAACCATTCTTGGCACATTCCTGTATAATCGCCATAGTAAGCTCAGGCGCCGGAGTTTTATCCCCACTTCCCCGAATAAACTCAATACCGATCATTCCGCCTAATCCGCGAATATCTCCGATTACAGAATACTTTTCCTGCATACAGTGGTATGCATCCTGCACTTTCTTGCCGATTTCTAAAGAACGCTCAGCAAGACGATCGCGCTCCATGATTTCAATACATTTAAGCGCCGCTGCACAGGCAAGCGGATTTCCGCAAAATGTTCCACCAATAGTTCCTTTCATCGGTGCTTCCATAATTTCTTCTCTCGCGATAATAGCTGACAACGGAATACCTGCTGCAATAGATTTCGCTGTCGATACAATATCCGGCTGAACCCCTTCCGCCAACCAATACTCGCTTGCAAACATTTTTCCGGTCCGACAAAATCCGGACTGAACCTCATCCGCAATCAGCAAAATACCATTCTCATCACAGATTTTCCGTACTGCCTTTATCCATTCGATCGGTGCAGGAATGAATCCGCCCTCACCTTGTAATGGCTCTACCACAATTGCAGCGATTGTATCTGCCGCCGCATTTTCCTCAAATACTTTGTTAATAGATTTAATATAATACTGTAATGCCTGATCCTTAGTAATTCCTTCCGGCAAACGATACAGATTCGGAAATTCTGCCCGGAAGACTCCACCCGGCAGTTGTCCCATTCCTTTTGCATATGCTTTCTTGGAAGTCATTGCCATTGTATAGTGCGTACGGCCATGAAATGCACCCGAAAAAACAATGATATTTGATCTGCCGGTATATGCTTTGGCAACCTTGACCGCATTCTCATCGGCTTCTGCGCCACTGTTTGCAAAAAATGCCTTTCGCTTTTCTCCCTTTACCGGAACAATTTCCGCAAGTTTCTCGGCAAGAGCAACATATCCTTCATGCGTTACAATATTAAACATCCCATGGAAATATCGTTCTGCCTGATTTTGAACTACTTCTATGATCTCAGGCTGTGAATATCCGATATTTAATACTCCAACGCCTCCAATCCAATCTAGAAATTTATTTCCGTCAACATCTTCGATCATAGCACCTTCTCCACGCTCGATCACCACCGGATATATGCATCCAATCGCAGACGGAACAACATTATTCCTTCGTGCAATTAAAGCTTTCGCTTTCGGTCCTGGCAAAGTCTCCGTAATGATCTGTGGTAAATCTGTTCTTAACATAATCTCCTGACCTCAACTTTCCTAATTAATGCTCATACCATCCAACAACACCCGGATTAAGATTAATATTAATCTGCTTGATTTCCTGATATTCCTCTAATCCATGAATGCCAAGCTCCCTTCCGATTCCGGATTGTTTATATCCTCCCCATGGCGCCTCATTATAACAAGCATTATAACAATTGATCCATGTGATTCCCGCGCGTAACTCTCGAATTACTCGTAAGGCTCTGGCTCCGTCTGCCGTAAATACAGCTCCGGCAAGACCATAGATTGTATGATTGGCTTTTTCAATAGCTTCTTCTTCTGTCTGAAATGTCTGAATTGTTACAACCGGACCAAATATTTCCTCTCTCACAATCGTCATATCTTCTGTACAATCGTCAAATACTGTTGGCCGGATATAATATCCTTTATCGCATCCATGTTTCAGATACCGGGTTCCACCACAGACTAATGTTGCGCCCTCATCAATTCCCGTCTGAATATAAGATAACACTCTGTTCATATGCGATTCTGATACCAGTGGTCCCATATCCGGATTATCAAGAGGATTACCAATCGTCATTGCATTTGCCCGTTCCGCAATTCTTTTGACAAATGCATCCTTAATACTTTCTTCAATAATAATCCGAGATCCGGCTGAGCATATCGCTCCCTGATTAAAAAATATCGCAATCATCGCCCATTCCACAGCGCCTTCAAGATCGGCATCCGCAAAGATAATATTCGGCGACTTTCCG
>CACZRT010000150.1 GCA_902783585.1 uncultured Lachnospiraceae bacterium
AAGGGCGAGGCGACCAAGATCGGGTATGATCCGGTCAAGGAAAATGACCGTTCGATCAGCACGCGGTCTTATATCGGTGCCAAGACGAAGAAGATGCAGAGCCGCGTGAAGCAGATGGAGAAGCGGATCAGTCATGAAATCGAGGAGCAGGAGGGATTGCTTCAGGACCTGGAATCGCCCGTGGATCTGAAGTTAGTGAAGCTTACACATCATAAGAAGGTTCTGGTAGAAATGAAGGATTATACCCTGCAATATGCCGATGCGAAATGTCCGGTGTTAAATGGAATGAATCTGGAGATCCGGCAGGGCGACCGTGTTGCCCTTCATGGAAGCAACGGCTGCGGCAAGTCAACCCTGATCAAGATGATCCTGCAGAAGGCGAATGTGAGGGATTCCTTTGTAATTACGGAAAAAGCGGTGCAGGAGACGGATATGCCCCGGGTATATGAGAGCGGAAGCTGTGAGGCCGCGTCCGGATTGATCATTTCCTATATATCGCAGGATACTTCGCACATAAAAGGGAATCTGCAGGATTATTGCAGCAGGCAGAATCTGGATTACAGTCTGTTCTTAAGTATCCTGCGGCAGCTGGATCTGGAGCGTGTGCAGTTCCTGAAGAATATGGAGGATTATTCGGAGGGCCAGAAGAAGAAGGTGCTGATCGCATCGAGCCTGTTGACACCGGCACATCTCTATATCTGGGACGAGCCTTTGAATTATATTGATATATTTTCGCGTATGCAGATCGAGAAATTAATTCTGTCGTATGAGCCGACGTTTGTATTTGTAGAACATGATGTAAGATTTCGTGAGACGGTTGCTACGAAAATAATTGATAGTTTTGCATAAATCCTATATAATTTGAATCATGTTAGAATATTGATCCGCGGGGAGAGGATTTTATGGTTTTATATTATGAGATAACATTTGCAATTACAGTTGTGCTTGCCATCTTCTATGTATTCATATGGAATAAGCGTTTTGATGTGAATATCACGGCAATTTTTCTGCTGGTTCCGATCGCGAATCTCGGATATATATTCGAGATCATGACATCGGATCTTGGCACGGCGCTTACAGGTCAGAAGATCATCTATATTGGCGGCTGTTTTTGTCCGTATTTTGTTACGATGAGCATATTGAATCTGAGTGCGATCGAGGTAAAGAGATGGATTCGTACGGTATTCTTTATATTAAATGCGGGGATTTATCTATCGGTTATGACGGGCGGATACTTTGATTTCTTCTATAAGGATGTGACGTTAGAAAATATTGACGGTACATGGATTCTGGTAAAAGACTATGGACCGATGCATACGGTTTTCTATATTGTTCTATCTGTAGAATTCGTGATCGGATTTACTGCGATCGCATACAGCCTGTTTAAGAAGAAGCAGGTATCCAAATGGACCCTGATGCTTCTGTTTCTTCCGGAGGCGATCAGTATGCTGGGATTCTTCGGAAATAAAATTGCAGGCAATGTCGTCGAGGTCATGCCGGTCGCATATATATTTGCGGAAGTTACCTATCTTCTGATCGTTCGCCGGATCAGTCTGTATGATGTCAGTGATATGGTGGTGGAATCCATGGTGCAGACCGGCGATACGGGGTTCATTTCCATAGACTTTAATCATCATTATCTGGGCAGCAACGAGACGGCGAAGAACATTATGCCGGTGCTAAGGGATATGACTGTGGATCAGACTATCACGAAGATTCCGGAATTAGAGAAGAATATGAATCATTGGCTGAAGCATTTTGAAGAGGATGATTCCGTGACGAAGAATCTTTATCTGAAGCGCGATCCGGAAAATGAAGACAATAACAAGATGTATCTGGTCAATGTCAATTATCTCTATGACGGTAAGAGAAAGCGCGGATATCAGATCTTTCTGGTGGATGATACACAGAATCAGAAATATATCTCCCTGATGGATCGGTATAACACGGAGTTAGAGGAAGAGGTCGAGGAAAAGACACAGCATATCATAGAGATGCACGATAATCTGATTATGGGTATGGCGACCATGGTGGAGAGTCGGGATAATTCGACCGGCGGGCATATCCGGCGGACCAGTGCCGGTGTCCGTATCCTGATCGAAGAGATCCGGAAGGGCGATAAGATTCCGCTGTCGCAGGAATTCTGCCGGAATATTATTAAAGCGGCGCCAATGCATGATATTGGGAAGATTGCCGTCGATGATGCCATATTGAGAAAGCCCGGACGGTTTACGGATAAGGAATTTGCCGAGATGAAGAAGCATGCTGCCGAGGGCGCCAGGATCATTCATGAGATTCTGAAGGATACGGATGATGAAGCATTCAAGGTCATCGCGGAGAATGTTGCGCATTATCATCATGAACGGATTGACGGCTCCGGATATCCGGAGGGCTTAAAGGGAGAGGCGATTCCGATCGAAGCTCGGATCATGGCAATCGCCGACGTCTATGATGCTCTTGTCAGCAAGCGGGTATATAAGGAGAAGATGTCCTTTGAGGAAGCGGACCGCATCATCATGGAGGGCATGGGCACACAATTTGATCTTATGCTGAAGCCGTACTATGAGAAGGCGAGATCGAGGCTGGAAGAATATTACAGGAATCTGGAATAGAAAGGAGAATATAGAAAATGGATAAAAAAATGAAGAAGATCAGCATGGAAATGAGCGTATTGATGGGGGTGACATTAAGCTTCTTTTTGTCACTGACGGGAAACATAAGCTCCGGACATTTCACCTTTATGGGATTCTTGTCAAGCTTTATCGTCAGCCTGATCATCAGTTTGATCATAGGCTTTTTGGTACCGCTTAAGAAGATTACGGACAGCCTCGTAGAGAAGCTGCATCTGGAGCCTTATAAGCTTGGTAAGCATTTGTTTGAAGCCTTTATCTCGGATCTGATCTATACACCGGTCATTACTCTCTGTATGGTAACGTTAGCGTATATGATGACCGCCAGACATGCTCCGGCAGGACAGGTTCCGCCTTTTGGAGCGATGCTTGGAAAGAGCATGATCTTAAGTATGGCGGTTGGCTATCTGCTGATCTTCATCTTCACGCCACTCTACATGAAGCTGGTGTTCAAGCATAACGGGATCACTCCGGGTATGGGACCACAGGGAAGACCGGATGGCGCTCCGATGGGTGGACCGGAAAATGGACAGAGAAATGGCGCACCGATGGATCCGTCAGACTTCCCGTCTCAGAGTGAATTAGAGGATAAGATGTGATGAAAAAGACATTAGACTGGAATGCATATACAGATGCTGCCCGCAGAGCGAACGCGGAGGGCTGCGTGTTATTAGAGAACCGGGATCAAACCCTTCCTCTTGCCAAAGGGACGAAGGTATCGATCTTCGGTCGGATTCAGGATCACTATTATAAGAGCGGTACCGGCTCCGGCGGCATGGTGAATGTGGCAAAGGTCTACAGTATTCCGGACGGTATTCGGGAAAATGGAGATCTGATCATCAACGAAGATCTGCATGCGATCTATGAGGCATGGGAAGCGGCTCACCCATACGATGAAGGCATCGGCTGGGGCGAGGAACCGTGGTCACAGGCGGAAATGGAGTTATCTGAGAAGGTTGTCTTAGATGCTGCCGCAGTCTCTGATGCAGCAATTGTCATTATCGGAAGAACCGCCGGTGAGGATAAGGATGCCAGTGATACACCGGGATCTTATCAGTTGACGGATACTGAGAAGGACATGCTTCGTAAGGTTCGCAAGGGCTTTTCCCGTATGATCGTGTTATTGAACGTGGGCGCGGTTATTGATATGTCATGGATGGATGAGGGTGCGGCTGATGCTGTGATGTATGTATGGCAGGGTGGCATGGTCGGTGGTCTTGCGGTTGCCGATCTGCTGACCGGACGTCAGACTCCAAGCGGCAGACTTACCGATACGATCGCATATCATATGGAGGACTATCCATCCAATGAGGATTTTGGTGGGAAAGAATATAACTGCTATACCGAAGATATCTATGTGGGATATCGGTATTTCGAGACCTTTGCGAAGGAGAAGGTACGGTATCCGTTTGGCTATGGATTATCCTATACGAAGTTCGAGGCTTCCTGCACAGATATGCGAAGAGAAGTGGGCAAAGCAGTCGGAAAGACGGTTATTACCGTCGATGTGAAGAATACAGGATCCTATGCAGGTAAGGAGGTTGTACAGATCTATGGGAGTGCGCCGCAGGGAGCACTTGGAAAACCAAGCCGGATCCTGCTTGCTTATTCCAAGACAGAATTGTTGAAGTCGGATGAGACGGAAACGATCGTGTTCGAGATCGGGGACGATCAGCTGGCATCCTATGATGACAGCGGTGTGACCGGTCACAAATCCTGCTTTGTATTAGAGGCAGGTACATATGCGATCTATGCAGGTACGAATGTGCGAAGTGCGGAAGAGGTTGCGTCATTCGATATAGAGGATTCGATCGTAGTGAAGCAGTGCAGAGAGGCACTGGCTCCGGTACAGGCATTCAAACGGATCAAACCGGAGATTGGAGAAGACGGGCATGTTGTTATTACAAGGGAAGATGTTCCGCTTGCAACGATACTTCCGGAGGAACGGAGAAATCAGGAGCTTCCGGAGGAGATCGCACAGAAGGTTGTGAGTGATGAGGCACTTTCTCAGTCGATACAGCTGAAGGATGTCGTCAGCGGACAGGCATCCTTAGAAGACTTTGTTGCACAATTATCCGACGAAGATCTGTCCTGTATCGTTCGCGGCGAGGGCATGGGCAGCTCACTCGTTACACCGGGAACGGCGTCTGCCTTTGGCGGAGTGTCGAAGCGTCTGCGGGCATTCGGAATTCCTGCGGTCTGTTGTGACGACGGTCCGTCCGGTATGCGGTTGGACAGCGGCGCGAAGGCATTCAGTCTTCCGAACGGCACGCTGATCGGATGCAGCTATAATCCGGATATGGTAGAAGAATTGTATGGATATCTGGGACTGGAAATGATCTCGAATAAGGTGGACAACCTTCTTGGGCCGGGAATGAACATTCACAGACATCCGTTAAATGGACGGAACTTTGAGTACTTTTCCGAGGATCCGCATCTGACGGGAACGATCGGGATGGCGCAGGTCCGCGGCTTACAGAGTGCCGGAGTAACCGGAACGATCAAGCATTTTGCCGGTAATAATCAGGAATATAACCGCCGCTCCTATAATTCCGTGATATCGGAACGCGCACTTCGGGAGATTTATCTGAAGGGCTTTGAGATGGTAGTCACAAGCGGCGTTGCAGACTCTATCATGACGACATACGGAGCTTTAAACGGATTATTCACCAGCGGGCAATACGACCTAAATACTGCCATATTACGTGAGGAATGGGGGTATGACGGCATCGTGATGTCGGATTGGTGGGCAGATATCAACGAGCGGAATCAACCAAAGAACAAGACGAACTTTGCAGCCATGGTGCGTGCACAGAATGATCTCTACATGGTGTGTCCGGACGGCTCCAAGAATGCCAATGGAGACAATACCTTAGAAGCACTTGCGGAGGGTAAAGTTACGCGGGCGGAATTACAGCGGTCCGCAATGAATATCTGTCGGTTTGCGATGCATACGGAAGCCATGCGGCGCCTGATGGGCGAGAAGACAGAAGTAGAGATCCTGAACCGTCCGAAGTACGAGGATGATTTTGACATGGATGATGTAGAATATGTTACATTAACGGAGTCCATGACGATCGACCTGACTTATCAGGAATCAAAAGCGAACACGAATTATGTCATGGCTTTTGATAATCAGAAGCCGGGAATCTATGAAATGACAGTAGTCGGAAGCTCGCCGCTAACTGAACTGGCTCAGATTCCCTGCACACTATTCTATACGGGAATTCCGATGGCATCCTTTACGTTCCATGGGACGAATGGCACCGATATGGAGATCACGCAAAAGGTTCCGTTCATGAACCGTTTTGTGGTGCTCCGGTTATTTGTCGGTAAGAACGGTGTGAATCTAAAGGAGCTTCGATTGAAGTATAAGGAGAAGCTGCCGGACCGGTATACCGGTGGAATGTAGATATTTGACGAAAATACGGAAACAATAGAGCAGTGGATCGATGTATAATTTTTATATATCGATCCGTTGCTTTTTTGGTGACAAGCAGTAAGAGATTATGGTATACTATTCTTATCTATACGAATATGAAAATGGGGTTATAAGATGAGATACAGTAGATATAAGAGCATAGTACATAAAGCAGCAGCGATCGGGATCGGTACATTGTTATTGGCGTCAGGTCTTTCCGGCTGTACTTCCGGGAAAAAGCAGGAGATCGAGACGATTCAGTTATCTGTCTGGGGAGATGAACGGAGTGTTCCGTTGTTAGAAGAGGGAATTGCCGAGTTTCAGGCGCTTCATGCAGATGAGGTGGTTATCGATTATACCATTAGTCTGGAGGGAGAAGACACCTGTAAAGATACGATCCTGAATGATCCGGAGCATGCAGCCGATATTTTCTCCTTTGCAGATGATCAGTTTGATGAACTGTATCGCGCGGGTGTACTGCATGCGGTAACAGAGGATGCAGATGCAGTGATCGAAGCGGTTGGCGGCAAGGATACTGCGATCGCCGATGTGGTAACTGTGGATGGAAGTGTGTATGCGTATCCTATGACAGCGGGGAATGGCTATTTTCTGTATTATAACAAGGCATATTATAAGGATTCCGATCTGAAGACCTTAGATCAGATCCTGGATGTTGCCGCGAAAAATAATAAGAAGTTCACAATGGATTTCAATAATGGCTGGTACATCTATTCGTATTTTCAAGGAGCGGGTCTTACCTTGAATCTGAGCGAGGATGGGCTTACCAATGAGTGTAACTGGAACGCAAAGAATACGACTTATACGGGTGTGGATGTCGCAGAAGCTATGCTTGCGATCGCCGGTCACCCGGGATTTGTGAATCTTGGAGATGATGGTTTCGTGGAAGGTGTTCAGAGCGGAGAGATCATTGCAGGTGTGAATGGTGCGTGGAATGCCGGTAAGGTGGAAGAAGCATGGGGCGATGACTACGGCGCGGTAATGCTGCCAACCTATACACTGGACGGAGATCAGGTGCAGATGTACAGCTTTGCCGGTTACAAATTGATGGGGATCAGCGCGTATTCTGCATATCCGGAATGGAGTATGCGGCTGGCAGAGTATCTGACGAATGAAGAGAATCAGATCAAGCGGTTTGAGGCAATCGGAGAATGTCCTGTGAATGTGAAGGCGGCGCAGTCGGAGGAGGTGCAGAAGGCACCGGCGGTAGCGGCATTTGCGGATCAGTCGGAATATGCGAATGTGCAGAGAGTGGCTAGTCCGTTCTGGGATGCGGCTGGCAAATTCGGGATCACGATCGCCGGTCAGAACAGTGGGAATCGGGATCTGCAGGAATTGCTGGATGAGACGGTGACGGAGATCACGAAGAAGGCGGAAGCGACGACGGAATCTGAATAAGCAGGATAAGCAGCAGAGAGAATTAGTTATGCAGGACTTGGTCAGTCAAGTCATAGCATGTTAGGCAAAGGAACTGTAATACGGATAGAGCAGGTAGATGGAAGAGCAGACAACAAAGTCAACAAGAAAAAAGCATACCCGGAATGAGAAATGGCGTCTTCCGATCCGGGTTCTGATACTGACGATCTTAATTGCGTTTGTTGGTCTTTTTGGCGTGCTTCTTCTTAGCTATAATACAGAGATCATTACCCGTAATTATGAAGATATCATTATCAATGATTATGAGAATCTGGAATATATGGAATCGATCAGCCGGAATTTCTATCAGCATCAGGCACTTATTTTTCAATACATGTCTTCCATTGACAATGAAACCAAGCGGACAGGGATCGAGGATCAGTGTGAGCTGCTTAAGTTCGATATTATTGCAGAGGAGTCCCTGTTAAGCAGTAATGTGATCGGAACACCGTATGAATCCTATTATCATAATATCTATTCTGGAATGAACGGATATTTCAGTAATGTGGAATATATCTATGAATTCAGCAAGGCCGGAGATCTTGCTACAGCAGAGTATTATATGGATAATATGCTGGCGAGCAGTATTCTGGAGGTTAATAAGAGCGTCGATCAGTTGAATGAGATGATGACCATAGATGTCAATAAGGCGCAGCGGGATATGTCAGCCAGAATGCTGTTTTCACGCAATAGTGCTGTAATCCTGATCGTGTTGTTGACGATCTTTACTGCCGCAGGTCTTACCTGGTGTATTCAGGCTTCTATGGACATTGCGAATAAAGACGCTCTGACGCAGGTACTCAATCTGGAAAAGCTTCAGAATGACATGGTCAGGCTCTACCGGAAAGGCAAGCTCTCCGATTATGTCTGTCTATGTACGAATATCAAGGATTTTACACTGATCAATCAGAGAATGAGTTCGAGGATCGGAGATATTGTACTTCGCAATTATTCTTCCACGATGTTGCAGAATCTGAAAAAGGAAGAACGGGTTGCCCGGGTTGGCGGCGACAAATTCATGCTGCTGGTTCTGAAAACGCATATCGATGAATATCTGCAATTCTTGGATAAGGCGGCTGTTACGGTGGATACGGAAGACGGTGCGCGTGTACTTCAACTGGATGTCCGTTGTGGTCTGTGTTCCATTGGCAAGGATGATACGGTTGGAGCGGTAATTGATGCTGCTCATATGGCACTCAGTCAGACAAAACAGCCGGGTTCTCCGGACTATGTATGGTATGAGCAGGATATGTTAAAACAGATCTATGATCGTAAGGAACTGCTTGCGCAATACAAGAGCGGAATTAAGCAGCGGGAATTCTTGGTTTACTATCAGCCGAAGGTAAATATTTTTACGAATACACTAAGCGGTGCGGAGGCACTTGTAAGATGGCGGCAGGACAGCGGTCTGATCCCGCCGTTCAAGTTCATTCCGATGTTAGAAGAAGAGGGCAGGATCATAGAGCTGGACTTCTATGTATTCGATCAGATGTGTCAGGATCTCCGGGCATGGCTGGATGCGGGGATCACACCGGTCAAGATCTCTTCGAATTTCTCTAAGCTGCATCTTCACAGCCCGGAATTTGCGGAGCATATTTTGGAAATAGTGAAAAAATATGAGATAGACAGCAAATACTTGGAGATTGAGATCACGGAATCATCCGGATATGATGATTTTCAGGCACTGATGAACTTTGCAAAGGTCATGCAGCAGCAGGGGATTTCTGTATCCATGGATGATTTCGGAACCGGTTATTCCTCTCTGTCTCTCTTAAAGGATCTGAATGTAGATGTTGTGAAGTTAGACAAGACCTTTATTGACGGTATTGGAATCGGAGATCTCACTAATGAGGCCTTTGTAAGAAATATCATTCATATGATCCGTGATCTGAATCGGCATGTGGTCTGCGAGGGCGTTGAGACGCAGAAGCAGGTGGATTTCCTGATCGAGCAGAATATTCATACCGTACAGGGATACCTGTATGATAAACCGCTTCCGCATGATATGTTTGAAGACCGGTTAAAGAGCCCGGTCTATGCGGCAAGATAATGATAGCTGCCGCTTACCTTCTAAAATAACTGTCATCTGATAATTGCTATAGAATGGGGCGCAGAGGATAGGATCAAGCTATTGCTTTTCGGCAGCCAGAAAATCTTCTTTTTCAAATGTGATCAATACATCATCGGCAACATTATCTCCAAGTGTGACGATGCGGGATGCCTGATGGGCAATAGCGCGTTCCATGAAGTTCCTGACTTCTCTTGCATTGGCAAAGTTCTCGGAATGCTCATGCACTTTCTGTTCAAAATACTTCGTGGCGGCATTTTTTGCGGCATGGGTCATCTTATATTGCTGTTTCTTGCAATTTAATTCCAAGATCTTGATCAATTCTTCCGCAGTATAATCGGCAAAGAAGATATATTTGTTAAAGCGGGATCTGAGTCCCGGATTGGAATTTAAGAATTCTTCCATCAGATCCGGATAGCCCGCAACGATCACGATCAGATCATCCCGGTGATCTTCCATGGCTTTTAAGAGAGTATCTACCGCTTCCTGACCAAAATCATTCTCGCCCTTTTTCGCTGTTAACGTGTATGCTTCATCAATGAATAAGACACCGCCAAGTGCATCGTCGATTACTTTGGCGGTCTTGGTAGCTGTCTGTCCTACATATCCGACAACCAGATTGGATCGATCTACCTCCACAAGATGTCCGGAGGACAGAACGCCCAGACCTTTATAGATATTTGCGAGCAATCTGGCAACAGTAGTCTTACCGGTTCCCGGATTGCCGGAGAATACCATATGCAGAGAAATATTCGGCTGTTTCATGCCTCGGGCTTCCCGCAGCTTTTGCACCTTAATAATATTAACAAGATTCTGGATATCCTGCTTCACACTTTCAAGACCGATCAGGGAATTCAATTCTTCTAAGATTACATCGACATTCATATCTTCAGAACCGGACTTGTTCATTTGTCCGGATGCATTCGACTTAACAGAAGCAGATGTTCCACTGTTTTGACCTGATGTCGATAATGAATCCGATGCGTTTTTTTTACCGCTGTCGGAACCGGAAGCGTTCTTATTCCAATTCAGATTATAGATCGTCTGAAGCCCGCTGAAGCCATAGGATCTTAAGTATTGCTGCATTGTATTCATATAGCTGGTCATACGTCCGATCTCGAGAGGGGAGCTTACATTATTGCAGGCAATGAAAGCCTCTCCAAGCTCCTGAAAAGCATTCAGGAGCTGATGTGCCATGGACTCCTTACTGGTCGTCTTCTTCTCCCGCAGATCCCTCAAGGTATAATACGTCAGGGATCTCGGCGGATCGGTATTATAATTAACTGCCAGACGCTGGTATTTGAACTGATTCAGACGCGCAATATCAAAGTCGTATCCCAGATAGGTCTTGATAAACGCAAGCTCTGCGCGCATATCCGCACCGTCGGAAAAGCACAGATAAGCAAGGAATTGCAGGAAATCAAACTGTACCATCTCCCGAAGCTTCATACCGGTATCCTTATAGACACCACTTTTTTCTATCTCATCTGCCCGCTCATAACAATTATTGATTGTCTCTTGTAACTGATCCATGATCGATCTCCTTGTCGAATAAATAATGTGAATATAATGTATCATGAACTGTGTTCATGCTTCGATTTACATAAAAGCTCTTGCAAGCATTTCTGTTTCATTATATCATGAACACAGTTCATGATAAACCAATATTTGATAAGTTTTTGTGAAGTAATAGAAAGAATGCGGGGCAGATTATGTATATTAAGTTGTACTTAAAGCCGAGTATGGTGGCTGAATACTATAATTATGAATGTGACAGATTCTTATTTACAGAATGCTGCAGTGTCGTTACTGATGATACGCATGTAACGGAAGCGGAATCTGATATATCTTACAATCATTCCGCAAGTAAGTCGGATTTAAATCCTGTAGAACGTGCCGGAATAGAATGGGAGAATTCTGTTTATGAAGAATTGGCGGCAAGATGCGAAAGTATGGAAACGGCAAGTTTTATGGATGCAAGAGAGATGTCCATGGTTGAATGGATGGATGTCATTGATAATCAGATCGGACTGTGTAATCAGGATCAAAAAGATATTTGCTTATATATTGCCCAGCCGCAGATGTATGTTAATCTGGGGAACGGAAGCCGTTACAGGGAGATTGTGACGGAATGGAGTAAAGCTGTACCGGATCTGTTATTTGTTAATATAACATATAATTCGGAGATACAATGCGCGGAGGCCTGTATTTCCGTATTGGATGTCAAATTATCTTCAATCGTGAAATTGAATCACAAATTACAAATATGCATATATAGTAAAATGCTTGAGAAGGTTTTTTCCGAAAAAGATAATATTTCTGTGAATATGGAATCGGGATATGTTATCAATAAACCGCATTCGGTATATTCGGATTCGGTTATAAAGAATCTTGAAGAAGGGGAAATCGGCAACCGTATCATGCTGAAAGGAGCCGGTATCATCATCGATGATTTTATCAGTAATAAGATTCCGGAAGCAGAGGACTGCCTTTATGCCGCATTTAAGGAGAAGTTTGAGCGGGGGATCCGGGCAGGAGATGTTGATGAATTTATTAAGAAATCGCAATATATAGTATGCCCGGAATGCAAAAAATGTGTGAATTACAGCCGCTGCATTTCTTTGAAAAAATGGAACGAAGAGAGTATTTTGTTTTTGCCGTATCTATCCAAGTCTGCGCAGAGGAAATTATGGGAACTTGCCGGGGAATATAGCAATTGCATTCATTTATCCCGGTTTAAGCAGCTTGTATACGGCGAAAACGAAATAAAAAGAGATGCCTATTTTTGTGAGCTGCTTAGAGAGAACAGTGATTGGAATAAGTGTTTATACAATGATCAGGCATTTAAGAAATCGGTAGATTTACTGGAGACCACTTATTATCAGATCAGAAGGAACAACGGTTCCATAAGACGAGAGGGGCCCTATGCCGATTATTTAAGAAAGAATGGCTTTTCATATGTGTTGCCAAGGGCAAATGATATTTCCGTATATGTATATGCCGAAGAGGAATATGTAGAAAATGCCGAACGAAACGTAGAGAAAAAGATCAAATTGGCTTTTCTTGCGCATGGCGCGGGTATGGATTCCTGCTATAAGGAATATGAATACAGCAGTACGGAAGCGAGAGCAGGTCTTGCTTTTTTTGAAGATCTTCTTACGGAGCTGGATCGCAGAAAAGCGTTTAACGGGAATGCGGATGCCCATCGGACGATTTCTTTTTTCGCATTTCAGGATCATGTATGCTCTATAATAACAAAATCAGCATACGAACTGTACAGGGCGTCGATACTCGAAGACGATGATGATCTATATGCCTGCATTACCAGATTCTTAAATTATATACAAGATGAGAATACACTTACGAAAAGGAATAATCATCCGGAAGTGTATTATAAGAGCGCGCTGATATCTTTGATAACGGAGATTGATCAGATATTTATACTGCCCGGAATGATTGAATATTCTGTAAATGACATCGTAGCATTCTTCACGGGAGAAAAAGGCGAAGCTCCATCCGTAAGGGAATATTTGAACCGGCTTCATAATGTGGTATGTACCATAGGAGAAGCGGCGCGGGATCATATATGGGGCATCGCTTCAGACTATGATAACGAAGAGACCTTTGATCTGAGTGAAAATGATTATGAAAGATCCGTATTATCCAAACTTTATTATGAATCTATGTATGAAGATGCTTTGGGTGATGAAAGCATTTTGAAAAAATACTTTAACGATATCAGTGATTATAGGTTTTTCGAGGTATATTATGATCCTGATGATGAGAATACCGTTCTGGTCGATAAGGATGATCATGTCATAGAAGATATGGAAGAAGAGGATCTATCGAATCAAAAACGATGGACAAGACTGAAGATCGTTGACGGTAATAACGGAAATAAATATAAGGTGCTCAGTATGATGGAGGACATCCGGGATGCCGGCGCAAAGAAGATATATATGATCGAAACAGATAATATAAATGAAGCATTCGAAGGGTTTCTCCATACAGCTGTTTATGATTCCGAAAACAAGCTTCTTATGAAAAGGAGTATTGATTTTCCGGATTATATCATGGTCAATACGGATGTAAGCGGTAATACTGACAGAAAATTCTATATTGCCGCTTCGTACAACAGGGATGGACATTATACATCTAAAAAAATAAGGTCTATGACATACAAATTACAGCAGATCCTTGTTGAGGAACCGGAAGGCGACAGGGCAGATCATGTAAAGAGAATCATGAATCCTTCCGTTCAAAGGGCAAATGATCTTCTTAGTGCCGAGGGAAGTATGGACCATATTCTTGAATTAGGGAATATTGAGGATGATCATGGTCAGATCACGACTTTTACGGAATCGCAGGCGGAAGCTTTAAGACATATTTGTGAATATCATGATACCATCATTCAAGGTCCTCCCGGAACAGGGAAAACCGACTTTATTGCCAGAAGTGTTATTGCTGTATATAGATTTTTGTCAGCGCGCAGAAGGGAAGAAGAGCCGGTCAGGATACTGCTTACTTCCAATTCACATGCTGCGATCATTAATATTATCAATAAAATATATGAGATGACTACGGATGATGAGCTTCGGGATATAAGAAATGCTTTATATAAAGTCCTGCTTAACAAAAGCATATCCGATGCGGATGTCAGACTGAGACTTGATGAAGACCATTTGCTATATGAAAAAGCGAAAACGACAGATAATGTTAGAAGATATGAATTACATATTAAGGCAAATGATGTGAAATTTGAACCGGATAACAGCCCGATTATCATCGGGTTGACGCCTTGGAAGTGTTATGACCATGGAAGCTTATGGAGTGGAGGTAATTTGCCGGAGTTTGACATGGTGATCATTGATGAATCTTCACAGGTATCTTTAAGCGCGGCTTTTATGGCGGTCGGACTTCGAAAAGCAGAGGGAAGAACCGTGATCGTGGGCGATGATGATCAGCTTTCGGCGATCGTTCAAGGTAATTACATTGTTGAGAATCATGCTGTGGATGTATATCATTCGGTGCTTGATTATTACAGATATTATTATTTGAAAAATCATCCGGATGAGAATATGGTGTGTATGCTCAGCGAGAATTTCAGAATGAATGAAGTGCTTTTGGGTTATAGCGCCCAAAAAATATACGGACCGAGATATACTTCGTTTCATGATGGAATTGCCGGTCAGAAGTTAAGACTCGGACCGCAGGATGATCCGGAAGAAAATATTGATCATATTGTGAATTTGATCATGGACGAAGATTATCCGTTGGTTGTATGTTATCTGAAAGGGAGGAGAACCCATGAGCAGATTGCGATAGAAAAATATCTGATCCGAAAGCTGAGTATGAGCTTATATAACCGAATGCGATATCCTGATGGAGACAGATTGGTTCCTTATCGCCCGCTTGTTAAATTCTTCGGAGGACAGGATGATAATATTACTCCGGCACTTGGAATTGTAGTTCCTCATAATAGTTATAAAGATAATTTAAGATATGTGTTAAAGGAAGATTTCAAAGATCTTGCGAATGAAAGAGGGGAAGGTGAAACAGACGAAGACTATGAGCGTCGGATATTAGATACGATTCTTGTTGGTACTGTGGATAAGCTTCAAGGACAGGAAAGAGAAGCAATCATTGTGTCATATGGTATTGCGGATGTGGATCAGATCAATAAGGAAGCCGAATTTATCTATAGCCGCAATAGGCTAAATGTGGCCATCACAAGGGCGAAAAAGAAAATGATCGTGATACTGCCGGATAATTTTGCCGAGTATACTCTGGAAATATTGATGAAATCCAACAACAAGCTGGAAGAAGGAATTGACTTCGTGGCAGGATTGAGAGAGTATATGAGAACGGCTGATCGTAATTCCGGGAATACATCGGTAAGTGAAAATATGGAAATCATAATGCCTTATCGTGAAGATAATATGGAGAAGGAATATAGGGGCAGGATATCTATTTACAGAAAACAATAAATGAAACAGAAAGCAGAAAGGAAATGACAATATGAGGTTCAGACCATGCATCGATATTCATAATGGAAAAGTCAAGCAGATCGTAGGCGGAAGTCTGCTTGATCAGAACAATCAGGCGAAGGAGAACTTTGTATCCGAACAGGATGCCGCTTACTTTGCGAATCTGTATAAGAACAGCGGACTTGCCGGCGGTCATGTCATTATTCTGAATCCGGAAGGATCGGAGTATTACCTGGCGGATGTGGAACAGGCAAGACTGGCCTTGTCTGCTTACCCGGGCGGTTTACAGATCGGCGGCGGGATCCATGCGGAGAATGCGGGAACCTTTCTGGACTACGGCGCGTCTCATGTGATCGTCACATCGTATGTCTTTCAGGATGGGCAGATCCGCTATGACCGGATTCAGGAGCTTGTAAAGCAGGTGGGCAGGGAGCATCTGGTGTTGGATCTCTCCTGTCGGAAGCGGGACGGAGAGTACTATATTGTAACGAACCGGTGGCAGACCTTTACCGATGAGGTTGTGTCCACAGAACTCTTAGACCGGCTGTCCGGTTATTGTGATGAATTCCTGATCCATGCGGTCGATGCGGAGGGGAAGGCTTCCGGGATCGAACAGGAGCTTGCGAGATTGCTCGGTGCATGGAACGGACTTCCCGTGACCTATGCGGGAGGCGTCGGAACCTTTGAACATCTGCAGCAGTTAAAGGAACTGGGACAGGGAAGACTGGATGTTACCATCGGAAGTGCTTTGGATCTCTTCGGGGGAACCATGAGGTATGAGGATGTTCTGGAATATATGGATTAGGTATTGAAAATATACTGTCAATATGTTGTAAAAATCAGGAATTCGTTGTAAAAAAACGTAATAATATTGAAAAATCTGACATTTTCCTGTACAATATAAAAGGATATCTGTCTGGTGTACAAGTAAGATGTGGAGGAGATTCAATGGGGCAGCAGCTGTATTTTGATAATTATTCTCCGGTAGGGGATCTGATCGTCGTAGCGATTTGTTTCGTTATGATTATTTTGGTTGCTGCTTCTTATGTATCCAAAACCAAAGGCTTTAATCTGTTTCTCAATATGATCGGGTATCTGGTTCTGGCTTCCTTCTGTGATATTATCCATCATCAGTTATATACGAATGTGGCAGATGGTAATTATACGGCAGTATATGTGATCCGGATTCTGTACCATGCCTTTTTATTTTCCATACTTCTGCTGTTTGTCGTCTATATTGTTGAGATACAGCGTCTGGAGATCCGAAAACGGATTCCGATCATGAGCATCTCATCGATCATCTATCTGACCGTGCTGATCACGGACATTGTGACAGCTGTCCGGAAGACCGGCTTCCGTCTGGATCGGAATGGGAAAGCAATCTCGGGTCTTAATATCTTCCTGATCGGCTATCTGGCATTTATGGTTGTGATCATATTCCTGATGGTCGCCTATCGGGATCGGATCTATAAGCGGGCGATGGTTGGTTTCTATGGTACGATGGCTGTGTCCTTTATCATCCTGTTTATGCAGGGCAGACACGGACAGTCATCCTTTACGGCGGCAACGTTCCTGTTCCCGATCATAGCAATGATGTATCTGATCCATTCAACTCCGTATGATGTGGAACTGGGGGCTGTGAATGCTGCGGCTTTGAAGGATCTGGTCAAGTATAACTATGATAAAAAGCGGGATTTTATCTTTATGAGCCTGTATCTGCCGGATTTTGACGCAGAAGGTCGGATCATTCCGAAGGAATTACAGACGACGATCCGTCATTTTTCATCGGAATTTTTTAAGAATGCGGTGCTCTTCCAGGTCAGCAATGGTCATGTGATACTGATCGCTCCTAAGAACAATAATCCGGATCACGAGAACCGGATAAATCGGATCCTGAATTCCTTCCAGCTGGAGTATGAAAGGTTTCAGTTTGATTATAAGGTGATCATCGGGAATTCGGCAGAAGAGATCAGCAGGAAGAATGAGTATGTCAGCTTCATTCAGAATATACATAGAAATATGGAGATCAATACGATTCATTTGATGCAGCCGGAGGATGTGGGAGCGTTCAATCGATATGAATACATCTTAGATGAGCTGGAGGATATCAATAAGAAGCACGATCTTCGGGATGAGAGAGTTCTGGCGTTCTGTCAGCCGGTCTATAATATCAAGACCGGTAAATATGATACGGCAGAGGCGTTGATGCGTCTGAAGCTGCCGGAGCTTGGAATGGTATTTCCGGATCAGTTCATTCCGATCGCTGAGGAGCAGGGATTCATTCATGTGCTGACGGAGATCATTCTTCAGAAGACCTGTGACGAGATCAGGCGATTGATACAGGAGGGCTACGAGGTGAATCGTATTTCCGTGAATGTATCGGTCTTAGAGCTTCGGGATGACGGCTTTACCGGAGATATCGATCAGATCATTGATGACAGCGGAATTCCGAATGAGAAGGTTGCGATCGAGATCACGGAGTCCAGAAGCGACAGTGACTTCCTGATGATGAAGGGAAAGATCGAGGAATTAAAGGACAGAGGGATCAAGTTCTATCTCGATGATTTCGGAACGGGCTATTCCAATATGGAACGTATTATGGAGCTTCCGTTTGATATTATCAAGTTTGACCGTTCGCTTGTACTGGCCAGTGATGCAGACAAGAAGTCGGAGAAGATGGTCGGAAGTCTTGCGAATATGTTTTCCGAGCTGAATTATTCGGTGCTCTATGAGGGCGTGGAAAATGATGGAGATGAGAAACGCTGTATCAATATGTCGGCTTCTTATCTGCAGGGTTATAAGTACTCCCGTCCGATACCGATTACCGAGCTTGATCAATTCTTCTCGAAGGTCGATGGATAGTGATCGGATTGTCTGGTCAGGGATTGTTCTTCATAAGTGCTGTTTCCTTACTAGATGAGGAGATAAGGCGGATAGATTCGGATATCGGGGTATGCTCGAGTGAGACACCTCAAAGAGTAATAGAGGGGAAATGGAAGTTTCATTGTGATGGCAGCAAATAACAGGCATAAGAATCCAATATGGAATTATATCAGTAAATACTATATCTATATCTTGTCTATGGGTATTCCGGCACTGATCATGCTAGGGGTATGGATCATTGCCAAGATCGGACCGGGCGGACGGTCCCTGATCATTGTAGACGGTCTTCATCAATATATCCCTTTTTTTGCAGATTATTATGGGAAATTAAAGTCCTTTGACCAGTTGTTCTATTCCTTTCATGAAGGGATGGGGACGAATTTTCTCGCCCTGTGGTCTTACTATCTGGCAAGTCCACTGAATCTGCTGATCCTATTTTTTCCTAAAAATCAGTTGAATATGGCGGTCAGTCTGATCGTAACCCTGAAGATCATTGCGAGCGGCTGGACCTTTGCTTACGCTGCCCTGCACAGAAGATATGTCAAATATCAGCACCCGGGCGTGATCCCGCTTGCGGTGGCGTATGCCATGTCGAATTATGTGATCGGCTACTATTGGAATGTGATGTGGATGGACTGCATCTTCATTTTGCCGCTGATCGTGCTTGGATATGATCATCTGGTAGAGAAGAAGGATCCGCGGCTCTATATCTTCACGCTGGCGTATGCCCTGTTCTGCAATTATTATATTGGATTTATGATCTGCATCTTTCTGGTGCTTTGGGCATTATTCTATCACTATGATGATCTTAAGCAGTTAGGACGTTCGGCATGGATGTTCGCACTGAGTTCCCTGCTTTCCGGAGCGTTGGCTGCGGTTGTTCTGGTTCCCGCCTATAAGGGTATCATGCAGACCGCATCGGCGAAGCGGTCGCTTCCGGGCTTTGATCAATATGGCTCTTATGTGGATATTCTGCAGACCCATTTTCTGTTCACGGAGCCGATCAATAATCAGGTGGCGGATGGCGGAACGAATCTCTATTCCGGTATGTTTACACTATTTCTGCTGCTGATCTATCTGCTGAGTAAGGAATTCAAGCTTACGGATAAGCTTCGAAGAGTGATCCTCCTTGCTGTTTTCTTTGTGAGCTTTAATACAGAGATCCTTAACTATATCTGGCATGGATTTCATAATCAATACGGAATCCCGAACCGCTTCTCTTTTCTATACACATTTGTGCTGCTGTGGATCGGATATGAGGTGCTGCTGCGCCTAAGACGGATCTCGGTATTTGCGATCGCATTGTCGGGAGCGGGGTGTCTGGGACTGATCATTCTGTGTTTTAAGCAGTCTTCCGAGCCATTCAGTAAGAATCATTATCTGTATCTTGCGGGTATTATATTGATCTATACGTTAATTGCCCTGTTTTACAATTATCGGAAGGAAAAGGGCAAGATCTGGCGTGCGATCCTTGCGGGACTGATGACTGTGGAGATGACAGGAGGCGCTGTATTCGGCTGGTATTCCAACGGAACGGTAGATGTCGATTATTATTTTCATGATACGAATGAGGTCGCAGAGGTTGTTCAGACACTGCAGTCGGAAGATGACAGCTTCTACCGGATGGAGCTTGGGCACCGTCGGATGCTGGATGAACCGACCTGGCACGATCTGAAATGCGTTACCCTGTTTGGTTCGACAGCCAGAGGCGATGTGGTAACGGCTATGGGACGCTTAGGCTTCTATACCGGAGCGAATGAGTATCTGTATCAGGGCGCGACACCGCTTACGAATGCGATCACCGGTGTAAAATATGTCCTGTACCGGCAGGGCGATTATAATAATAATCAACTATCGTTCAAGACGATGCAAAATGAGATCTCTGTCTATGAGAATCCGTGGCAGCTTCCGGTGGGCTTTGCGGTGGATCGAGCGCTCATCGATCAGGGGATGACCGGTACTTATTTTGATGTGGAAAATGAATATGCGCGTGCCGCGACCGGTATCGATACGCCGTTATTTACAAAGGTCTATCCGGACATCACGGCAGGTGCGGATGAGAGCACAGTGACAGTCACGGATAATGTGGTTGATTATTCGAATCATACCTCGAATTCCGAACTGATCTCTATGTCTATGGTGATCCCGGAGGATATGGATCTGTATCTGGATATTTCCGGCGGTAATGTCCGGCAGATCAAGTTCTTTATAGACGACCAGCTGTTGGCAGATGATCGGTTTCAAGGGCAGGCATTTCATATCGGGTATGTTACGAAGGGTCAGGAGTTGACCTTTCAGTTTAAGTTAAATGACGGTTCGCAGAGTGGTTCGATCACAATTCATGCTGCTTCCTTTGACAATCATGCATGGGAAGAGGTCTATGATAAGCTAAGTGAGCATGGGATCCATCTAGAGGAATATGATACGAATTATTTTCGGGGAACCATTGAGACTGAAGAGGATCAAGCGGTCTTCTTCTCCATTCCGTATGAGGAGGGATGGACCGTCAAAGTAGATGGCGAAGAGGTTGCAGCAGATCGGGTCTTCGATGCATTTCTTGCGGTTCCGTTAGAAGCAGGTACGCATGAGATCGAGCTGCACTATGTATCCGAAGGTTTCTATCTGGGGGTGGCTGTCAGCATTGCCGGCGTTCTTCTTCTGACCGCTTATCTGTATATGCTGAAGCAGCTAAGGAAGAAATGGGAGCTGGAGGCAGAAGCAGAGCGTGAGTTGGAGGAACCAGAGGGCAGCTTGGAAGGAATGTATGAAGAAGTTCAGGAGGATAGCTTAGAGGATCTGCAGGAAGAAGGCTTGGAAGGCAGAAAGGAAGAGTACAGTCTAGGAGAGGGTCGTTCGGAGAACAAGCTGGGGAAATAGATACAAGAAAAAAAGATGAATATACAGATGAGAAAAGGAGAAGTAAGATGCCGGATTGGTTGAAAAATGCTGTGTTTTATGAGATATATCCACAGTCCTTCTATGATACAAACGGGGATGGAATTGGAGATATACCAGGAATCATTGAGAAGCTGGATTATATTAAGGAGCTTGGCTGCAATGCTTTGTGGATCAATCCCTGCTTTGATTCTCCATTTAAGGATGCCGGATATGATGTTAGGGATTATTACAAGGTTGCTCCAAGATATGGAACGAATGAGGATCTGTATCGATTATTTGAGGCAGCACATCGATTGGGAATTCATGTTCTGCTGGATTTGGTAGCCGGACATACCTCGGAGGAGCATGCATGGTTTCAGGCAAGCGGTAAGGCTGAGAGAAATGAGTTCTCGGATCGTTATATCTGGACAGATTTCTGGATCTCAGGGATCGCGGGACATCCGTATATCGGTGGAGAGTGCGAACGGAATGGTACTTATATGCTGAATTTTTTCAAGTGTCAGCCGGCGCTGAATTACGGATTTCTTCATCCGACGGAAACATGGCAGATGTCACCGGAGGATGCCGGACCGCAGGCGACGAAGAAGGCCTTGATGGATATTATTCGTTACTGGCTGGACAGAGGCTGTGACGGCTTTCGTGTGGATATGGCGGATTCTCTGGTAAAGGATGACGATGAGAAGAAGTCGGGCACCTGTGCAATCTGGCGAGAGATTCGAACCATGCTGGATCAGGATTATCCGGAGGCGGCATTTGTATCGGAGTGGAGTAATCCTTGGCAGGCTATTAATTCGGCGGGCTTTCATATGGATTTCTATCTGGATCATTGGAATAACGGATATCATACACTTATGAGAGACTATCATTCGAATGGTGAGAACCATAGTTATTTTAAGATGGATGCCGATGGCGATATTACCCGGTTCTTAGATGATTATCTTCCACGGTACCGTGCTTCCCGTGAGAATGGATATATGAGCTTGATCACATGTAATCATGATACGCCGCGGGCAAGCTACACATTAGAGGAATCAGAATTGAAACTTGCATATGCTACGCTGCTGACATTGCCTGGCGTTCCATTTATCTACTATGGAGATGAGATTGGGATGCGGTATATCGATGATATGCCGACCAAGGAGGGCGGTTATACCCGAACCGGAACCCGAACACCGATGCAGTGGGATTCAACTAAGAATCTGGGGTTCTCTACGGCAGACCCGGAACAGCTCTATCTTCCGGTAGATGATGGCACACATGGAGAAAGTGATTATATTCCGACTGTCGAAGAGCAGATGGCAAGAGAGAATTCCTTGTATCATGTGATTCAGGCGATTCTTAAGCTGCGATCCGAACAGACTTCGTTACACGCAGATGCAGACCTAATTGTCTTATGCGGCGAGAAGGATAAGCCGTTCGTCTATCAGAGAGGCAATCTGATCATCGCGGTGAATCCGAGAGGGAAAGCCGCAAGCATGCCTTTTCCGTGCCAAGAGGCTGTAGATGGAAAGGTTCTGTATCAGATCGGGGAGATTACGATTGAAAATGAGGCTTTGAAGATGGGCGCACAGAGCTTCGCAGTCTTCATAGCTGATTGACAAATACCTTGTTTTGTGCGAAGATAAAAATAGTTGGTATTACCGGAAATCATGGGAAACAGGGCTTTCCGGAGGATATATAATGATACAATAACTATAGAAGGTGAAGGGGTGTTACTATGAATTTGAAAGGGATGAGTTCGGCGCAGAAAAAGATTCTGATGTTCTCTGCGGTCGAGCTGGCAGTGATCTTGATCGCGGGTATTATTCTGATCGTGAATGTATCAGGACAGCCGGATCAAGGCGGAGTTATGGGGGTTGCCATTGCTGTTACGGTTATTTCGGTGCTAGCAGCCGCTGCCGCAGCAATATTGATCATTCGAGAGTCGGAGAATCTCAATAAGCAGTCAACGGTGAAAAGTGACAAGTATAAGAAGCTGTTCCTGAATCTTCCGATCGGATTTGCTCAGGCAGAGATCGTATATCCGGCAGGTGCAGGAGAGCCGGATTATCGGATCGTTGATGCGAATGAGGCGTTTCGGGATTATTTTAAGCTTGACGAACCGTTATATAAGGATAAGCTGTTAAGCTCCTGCAAGCAGGATGTATTGCAGAGCATTCATGCATGGTTTATGGCCTATGAGCATTCCGGTACTAAGGAAGGCGATCTGATGGCAGTTGAGATTACCATGGAGAACTTAGATAAGGTCTTCAATACCGTTATGTATAAGTCCGAAGCGAATTATATCAACATGGTAGTTATTGATATTACAGAGCAGAAGGAGACAGAGCTGTCCTTAAGCAAGGCGAAGGACGATGCCAATATCGCATACAAGACGCAGGCAGAATTCCTTGCCAATATGTCTCATGAGATCCGGACACCAATTAATGGTATTCTGGGTATGCTTCAGCTGACGTTAGCAGAGGATGATCTGCAGGCAGATTATCGGGATAACTTAATGACAGCCAAGAATTGCGCGGATACCTTGCTCCGCCTGATTAATGACATTCTGGATATCAGTAAGTTAGAGGCCGGTAAGTATAATCTGCATTACGAAGTATTTGACTTAAAGCAGGCGATTGAGGAGACTGTGGCAGCACAGGTACCGCTTGCAAATAATAAGGATTTGACGTTAGACTGCAGCTTCAGCGGGAATATTCCGGAGATGGTCAAGGGTGACGGCGAGCGGATCAAGCAGGTACTGAACTGTCTGCTTTCGAACGCGATCAAGTTCACCTCGGAGGGTGGAGTTCGCGTGAAGGTAACGACCATTGACGGTGACACACCGGAAAAGACCACACTGCGTATGGCGGTCGTGGACTCCGGTATCGGTATCTCTGAGGCCAATATGAGCAAGCTCTTTATCCGATTCAGTCAGGTAGATAGTTCGGATACCAGAAAGTACGGCGGCTCCGGGCTGGGTCTTGTCATTACGAAGCAGATTGTGGAATTAATGGGCGGTAACATATCCGTTCAGAGTACCGAGGATGTCGGAAGTACATTTATCGTTGAGATTCCGTTGAAGATTGTGAAGGCATCAGAGAAGAAGGAAGAGAAGAAGGAGGATTCTGCCGTAATCTCTATCAGTGGTCATAAGCGGGCAAGAATTCTGGTTGCAGAGGATGAACCGGTAAATCAGCAGGTAATCGGTAAGCTGCTCGGTATGGCAGGCTACTCCTATGATATAGCAGAAAATGGGGAAAAGGCAGTGGAATTATTCAAGGAGAAGCATTACGATGCTGCACTCTTTGATGTGCAGATGCCGGTAATGGACGGTCTGGCAGCAACACAGTCGATCCGTAAGATTGAAGAGGAGAAGGGTCTGAAGCGTCTGCCGATCATTGCGGTGACGGCAAGAGCTATGTTCGGTGACAAGGAGCGGATCTTAGAGGCGAAGCTGGATGATTATATTGCCAAGCCGTATAACTTAAATGATGTAGTAAGTACCCTGAACCGTTATGTAGGCGAGCAGGAGGAAGCTTCCTCATAGAAAGAAGTTCATAGAAGGAAGTTAAATACAATTCGAATATGAATGGAAAGAATTATGTGCCGATGTTCTTATGGACGGAATCCTAAGAGCTTCGGCGCATAATTAGATTCGTTAGGTTCTGTTCCTTGGCGCGCTTTAAGAGGAATTTGTAGCGTACCTGTACCGCATTTAATTCGTATATATAGGAGTCGATCAGGTCCGGATCGGTCGTGCTTTCTAAGTGGGCAAGCGCAGTTGCGTGTGCCTGCCGGATCCGTTCAATATCTTCTAATAATGCCTTTCGTTCAGCTTCCTGTTTTAACCGGAGCTGTTTCTTTTTTGTCATTATTTTCCACCACCTTTGTTACATTATAGACAGCTTATTCTGTTTTTATTCAGGAGATATTATATTTAAAAGCACAATTCTGTTTCTTCTATATTATAAAGATGTTCAAATTTGCTATATAAATATGTAAATATTAACAATATCCAAATATTAAATTTTTTTAATAAAAAAGTGCTTTACAAAGTCAAATTAATGTTGTATAGTGAAAGAGCAATAGGGAAAACCACAGGAAGGAGGGAACTATTCAGGTTGTTGGTATTTGCATATTGGTAACAGCTGTCTGGTTTGATGTACGGACGTATCGGATTCCGAATCTGTTGATCTTTGCCGGTGTAATTGCAGGAATCGCATATTCCGGTATCACACAGGGAACAGAGGGACTTGTGAATTCGTTGATCGGAGCGGTTATACCGATTGGTATGCTGATCCTGCTGCATGTACTTAGGATGTTGGGTGCAGGAGATATCAAGCTGTTGGCTGTTATTGGAGGAATCATCGGATATTCAGTTTTGAATGTCATGTTATATTCCTTTATTGCCGGAGGTATTCTCTCGGTAATTCATATGTTGCATCACCATAGTCTGGTGAATCGATTACATTATTTCTGGAATTATTTTCTTTCCTGTATACAGACAGGAACCATAATCCCATATAAAAGCGGTTTTGATGAAGGAAATACAGAGCATACGATCCATTTTTCGATTGCAGTTCTTATCGGTTATCTTGTATGGCTGGTTGGAAGGGCGGTGGTGAAATGAAGACTTATAAGGTCGTGCTGTGCGATCATGAGGAAGGATACGTGACTGCGCTCATGAATTATATGAACCGGATGACAAAGTTACCTGTGGTAGCTATGGCATTTACGGATGCAGATGAGATGCTCATGTATCTGAAGGAGCATAAGGTAGATCTGATCTTGACAGAACGCATGCCGAACGGTATTGAAAATACTGTGAATCGTGCTTCAAAGATTCTATATATCTATGCTTCGCAGGAGTCTGTGCAGGAGGAAAACACAGGGATCTTCAAGTACTCGCCGGCGTCGGAATATGTACGCAGCATGTTACAGGTATTCAGTGAGGAAGAGCAGGTGGTACAATCCGGCGGCTATGGCAGATGTATTGCGGTATATTCTCCGCATGGACGATGTGGGAAGACAATGCTGGCAAAGGGCTTATGTGATTATTACTGCAGACAGAGTATGCAGAAATCGGGAAGCATTTATCTGGGGATGGAGGAATACGGTTGTCGGATGGGTGATGAGCATGCGATGGAAGAGCTGTTGTATTACATCAAGCAGCAGGCAGGTAATATCTCTATGAGGCTGAAGGCACTTGCAGTTGATCAGTATGGCTATGACATGATAGGAAGTCATGGATCCTATGAGGAATTGCGGGAGCTTACGGGTGGTGATATCAAGTGGTTCTTAGAAACCGTCAGACAAGAGGGGTTGTATGAAAGTGTGATCATGGATATTGGTTCGGGAAGCCTGGCAGATCTGAATATACTCCAGTATTTTGATGTGGTGTATCTCCCTAGATTGCAAGATTCAGATTCTGAACAGAAGTGGAGGACCTTCTGTATGACACTTTATAACAAGGAGCTTGGAGAGGATGTATGGAACCGATGGTATCCGGTCTATATAGAGAAGACGGGAATCTCTTATCAGGAGGTTCATAAGCTGGAATTGAAGAGGGAACAGGGAGAATTAAGAACCATGTTTATGGAGCTGCAGGATATTCGTTAATCATGCGGTACATGGAAATGAGAGACTATGTATATGTAAAGGATGTCATAACAATGCAGAAAATAGAAATGTTACAGGTCTGTACGCAGATAGAGGCTAAGGTTCGAAGTGAGCTGGATCTGAAAGAGCATATGGCGGATGATGAGATCGCGTCCCTGATCGATCAGGTTATTATCAGTGAAGCTAAGGTTAAGAATATATCCCTGTCGGAGAAGATCTATATGAAGGAGCATGTGTTTCATGCACTGCGGGGCTATGATTGTCTGGAGGATATCATGAAAGAGGAAGATATCACGGAGATCATGGTGAACGGATATCAGAGGATATTCGTGGAGCGAAGCGGCAGATTATATGCCTGGGAATATGGGTTTTCGTCAGAAGAAAAATATATGGATGTTATACAGCAAATTGTAGGAAGCTGCAATCGGATCGTGAATGAAAGCTCTCCTATCGTGGATGCAAGATTACCGGATGGTTCCCGCGTGAATGTGGTTTTGCCTCCTATTGCGCTGGATGGAGCAGTTATGACAATTCGAAGATTTCCCAAAGAGACATATTCCTTGGAGGATCTGTGCAGGATGGGAATGATATCGGAGCACATAAAGCAGGTATTGGGTTTATTTGTAAGATGTAAGTATAACATTATGATCTCCGGAGGAACCGGTTCCGGAAAGACCACATTCCTGAATGCACTTGCAAATCAGATCCCCTGCGACGAACGGATCATAACGATCGAGGATTCTGCGGAATTACAGATCCGCGGAATCCCGAATCTGGTCCGGATGGAGGTACGGAATGCGAATGTGGAAGGTAAAAATGAGATCCCCATGAAGGAATTAATTAAAAGTGCGCTTCGAATGCGGCCGACGAGGATTATTGTTGGTGAGGTTCGGGGAGAGGAGGCTCTTCAAATGCTGCAGGCCATGAACACCGGTCATAGCGGATCGCTGTCTACCGGACATGCGAATTCGGCCCGGGACATTCTGTATCGGTTGGAAACGATGGTGTTGATGGGAATGGATATGCCGCTTCCGGCAATCCGTCAGCAGATTGCCTCTGCGATTGATCTGATCGTCCATATCGGAAGATGGAAGGATGGCAGCAGGAAGGTCTTAGAAATAGCAGAATTAAGAGGGATCGACAGGGGTGAGATCAGGCTGGAGCCTCTGTATGTGTGGGAAGATCATGAGTGGAAAGGGAAAAGGAAGCTTGAACAAACAGAAAAAATCATGGAAATGGGATATTGGGAAGACTATCAAGAGATATGTCACATTTGAATATGCAGTGGTGCTGATAATCGGAATGGCGGGAAGCGGACTGCTTGGGATCTTATGTTATGATTCCTGGATCGGGGCACTGGCATGCCTTCCGTTCTCCTTCCTCTGTCTGCCAATCTATCACAGATGGAGACAGAAGAGAAAGCAGGCAGCTATGCGGTTAGAATTCAAGGATCTGTTATATACGCTGGCCTCCGGTCTTCGCGCCGGATATTCTATGGAGAATGCGTGGATAAAGGCAGAACAGGATATGGAATTATTATATCCGGAAAAGAGTATGTTACAAAAAGCGGTGCATAAGGTCAGCAGTCAGCTTCATGTGAATGTTCCGATCGAGACTGCGGTCATGGATATGGCAGCGGAATGTGAGCTGGAGGAGATATACAGCTTTGCGGAAAGTCTGACGACAGCCAAACGAAGCGGTGGTAATCTGGCGCTTATGATGGATAAGATCGCAGGGATCATTGCAGAGAAGATCGAGGTGGATCAGGAGATCCGGACCATGCTTTCCGGCAAGGTGTTAGAGCAAAGGATCATGAGTGGAATGCCGATCCTGATGCTGCTCTATATGAGGCTGACGAATGCAGAATATATGACGGGATTATATCATAATGCAGTTGGAATTCTGGTCGTGACTATATGTATGCTTCTGACCGGTGCTGCTTATATCTGGGGAAGCCGGATCATACGGATCGAAGTATAGTTCTGAATAGAGAGGTAACGATAAGTACGAGTATAGCTCCGGATTTGAACAGAGATATAGCTTCAAGTAGTGGCGTTCATGAAAGTATTTGGTCAGGAGGTGAGTGACATGGGGGCATGGATGCGAAGACCGGCGGGCAGATTATACAGGCTTCTTTCGGCAAATCATATGCTGCGGGTCGATGAGACACGGGGGTGGATGTCCGGTCTGTATGGAGGGAATCGAAAACAGATTGAGGAATTAACGGAAGCATATTATATTCAGTTGATCCAGAAGGTCATGCTTAGTATCTGTATTGGTATCGTCTTAATGATCATGGTTGCGATCACCTGTTTAATATCAGATGACGAACAGATCCATATTGTCCGGTCTGATTATGGAGATGATCCGGAACAAGTGACACTCTATTATGAGGATTCCGATCATCGTATGCAGCCGGTCGAATTGGAGATTGAACCGGTAAAATATCGGGAAGAAGATCTGGAAGAAGTATTCGAACAGGGATTTGTCTATTTGGAGGAATTCCTTCCCGGAGAGAATGGCAGTCTGGTAAGTGTTACCGATGATCTTCAGTTAGAAACAAGTATACCGGGCAGCGGTCTGACCGTGAACTGGATCAGCGATGATTACGAATATCTGTCGGATGACGGAAGAATTCATAATGATGATCTGAACAGATCGGTTGAGGTTCATCTGACAGCAGAGTTGTCGTATGGGGAGGAGGTAAGGAGACGTCAGTACACAGTTCGGATCAGTCCGAAGGACATGAGTGACAGCATGCAGGAACAGGCAAAGGTAAAGGAGCTTCTCGATGCGCAGCTACAAGAACATGGCTACGAACAGGAGATCGATCTGTCTGCGGAACAAGGCGGATACCATCTCTCGACAACAGAGAATGAACATCAGGAATATCTTGTGATCCTATTCGGAACCATAGCAGTGATCCTCATACTGATCTCTCATTACAGGAGCCGGTTAAAGGAACAGATGAAGGAACGTAAACGGCAGCTGCAGTTGGAATATTCGTATTTCATGAATCAGATCCTCTTATATATCTCGGCGGGGACTTCCGTTCAGGGAGCCATTCTCCGCATTATCACCCAATATGAAAGAAATCACAAGGAAGATCATGTGTTATATCAGGAATTGGTCAGAATGAAGAATGAGATCCATACCGGAACCTCAGCCGAACAGGCGTATATTCATTTTGGCAGACGAACGGGAGTTATATCATATATCAAGGCAATGGCATTACTGACAAGACAGATGAAGGTGGGGAGTCAGGGAGTGACAGAGCAATTAGAACAGGAGGAGCACGAGGCGTATGAACATCGAAAGGAAATGGCAAAAAAAGCAGGAGAGGAAGCAGGTACGAAGCTCTTGCTGCCAATGATCGTATTGATGATCGTATCGATGGTGCTGGTCATGTATCCGGCATTCGCGAGCTTCTCATTTGGATTTTTATAAGAAGGAGGAAGACACTATGGAGATAATGAAGGATTTCATGGTAGGAGAGCATTCCGAGGATGGAATGGGAGTTGTAGAGGTACTGCTGATCATGGTGGTTTTGATCGCTATGGTGATCATTTTCCGGAAGCAGATCACCGATCTCGTAAATAATATATGGAAGTCCATTAATAAGAATGCGAAGACTGTCTACAATTGATAGCTGTATGTTCACTGGGTGGGAGCCGGTCCTTAAACAGGATCATGCCGATCATCTGATGAGGAGGGAGGTGCCTCCTGCCCGGTGAACAGGCGCATTACAGGATCAAAGAGGAAAGGGGTGGTGTCGGATGGAGCATAAGAGAAATAAAGGGCAGGTAACGGTCTATGCATGTGGAATTACGGCGGTCTGTCTGATCCTGGTAATTGCGGTGCTGCAGGGCGTCCGGATTCATGAAGCGAAGAGCCGCGGCTACCAGGCAGTACTCGGAGCCGTTCGCAGCTTAAAAGGAGATTATCAGCCGGATCTGTTCCGACGTTATCATATCTTTGCGATTGATGATACCTACTACGGGCGCGGAGAGGGATATATGGAAGAACGGGCGATGGATTATCTACGATCGAATCTGAATTCCAGACAGTCTCTCTATGCATTTGATGTGGTGGATTGCGCGGTGGTTGACCGGCATTATCTTGTGGAGGATGATTGTGCTGATCTTAAGCTGCAGATTACAGACTATATGAAGGAGAAGTTACCGGTAGATGCAGCCAGGATCTTGTTCGGAGAATTCGGCAGTGGAGAGAGCGGCGACAACGGATATGAGAATGAATATTCAAAAGAAACAGATGCATGGCCGGAGATATGGCGGAAGAGCAGGGAACGGTCAGAAGAAGGCGGAACCGGTATCGATCTTGACAGACAGGTATCGGATCAGGAGCTTCGGGAGCTCGGAATGGAGGACATAATGAAGGATCGGACGGCGGATTCTGCACCTGTGACGGTTGAGGATCTGATCAACTATAATCAGGAAAACCATGTTCTGGAGGATCCAAGAAAAAGCCTGTCTCCTATGTATTCTAAGGGAATCTTATACTTAGTTATGCCGGACCGGGTATCGGATCTATCCACAGAGGATGTGAACCTGTCGAAGGTTCCGTCAGCCAATATGCAGGGCTCCGGCTGGTCATATTTGATTCCGAATTTTACGGGAATATCCGGAATACAGAATTTGACAAGTTATATCAAGGAGGATCGGGAACTAAGCTCCTTCCGTCAGGGGCAGGTACAGGAAAACGAGCTGTACGGGATCGCTTATGCGTTTGATTCGTTTCAGGGAATTCAGAATCCTTTGTATCAGGACGACGCAGAATATCACGCATTTGATTACGAATTAGAGTATATCTTAATGGGCAAGGCTTCGGATGCCGAGAATGTGAAGGCCGTGGCGAATCGTCTGCTTGTGATCCGGCTGATACCGAATATGATATATGCATTCACGGATAAAGAAATGGAGATGCAGGCAGAGACGGTCGCAACGATCATCTGTGTGCCGATCGATATGGAGGCTTTGATCGAGCCGCTCACCTATGTGTTTCTGGCCTGCTGGGGATATGCAGAAAGCATTATGGATGTGAAGGCATTGTTTCAGGGAGAGCGGGTTCCGGTGATCAAGAGTGATCAGACATGGCAGCTATCGATTACAAATATTGCTGCGCTCGCCGAGCAGGAGGTTCCGAAAACGTCAAATGCGCAGAGACAGGATAACATGGAAGATCAGGATGCCTCTTTGGGACTGAATTATTCAGAATATATGGCGATCATGCTGGCGCTTATGCCGGATTCCAATATGAAATATTATCGGATGCTGGATGTTATGGAACTGAATATTCAGGAAGCGGTCCCGGAATTCGAGATCGAGCATGGCATTGATGAATTCAGACTTCAGACACAGCTGGAGGAGCATGGTGCTGCCTGGTATCTGGAGGGAGTCGGAAGCTATATTCCGTAAGAAAGAGGAAAGGGGGTGTTGTGACATGCATACTTATTTTTGTGATTTAAGAAGACGGAACGCTGCAGAATATTGTAATGACGGAAGAATAAAATTATTATCAATACTTTTTCGCTCCTTATTTAATGAAAATAAGAAAATCGCTCAGGGTCATTATGAAAAAGAAAATAATAATGCCTGGACTCCACAAAGGAATCACTATGAAATATCCTTTTCTTGTTCTGCACATCGGTCTTTGATGAATGACAGTCCCCTTGAAAATAAGTGTGCAGTTCACAGCACCTCACAAAAGAGCCTCTCATCGATCACAATGCAAAGTGAGTGTAACAGGGGCTCGGCAACGATCGAGACTGTATGTGTGCTTCCTGTTCTGTTCTTCTGTTTTCTTGCTTTCTATCTATTCGGACAGATCTATATCATGGAGGATCAGATCTATCAGGCAGCAAGGAACACTGCGGATTATCTGGCGGAAAGTGCATATATAACAGAATTATATGATTCGGAAGGAATGGCAGGAACAGCAGCAGAGGTCGTCGGAATCGGACTGGCGAATGCGAGATTACAGAAGGAATTAAAGGATAACAGCCGGGTGGAGCATTACGTGAGAGGCGGCCGACAGGGAATCGTTGCTCTTAGTACGGACCTATTGGATGAAGAAGGCTATATATGCTTTGTGCTGCATTATCAGCTTCAGATCCGGCTTCCATTTCTTAAGACCATGTCGGCGCATATGCGAATTCCGATCACGCAAAAGGCATATACCGGATATACACCGGAGAACGGGACTTATGATACGGATGAGATCTATGTATATGTGACCGAACAGGGCAGTGTCTATCATCGCACCAGAAGCTGTACACATCTGAAGGTGACGATCCATGCGGTATCTAAGGACAGCCTGGAGGGAGAGTATAAGAAGCTCCCACCATGTGAATATTGCGGGCGCAGAGAGACGGATACCTATTATATCTCAGAATATGGGGAATGCTATCATTCCGCAAATACCTGCTCCCGGCTCAAGCGGTCGATCAGCCGGGTCCGGCTTAAAGATGTGCAGGGGATGCCTGCCTGTTCTGCCTGCGGCGGCAGTTGAATGCGCGTGAATGATAGAAGGTTCGGACATTCTATAGTACGGATGTTAAATGGGCAGCCAGAAAACACAGTTTGAGAGAATGGGCAGACAGCCAGAAAACACGGTTTGAGAGAATGAGCGTATGTAATTGAATAAGAGAAATGACATATGATAAAGAAACCGATTGATGAAAGGAACATCGGCCAGATATGGAACAGGAAAAGGTGAGATATATGAATAATAATCGCGGAAGTACAACCATCGAGATTACATTATGGATGCCGGTGATCCTGTTGGTTACCGTTCTAATGATCACGCTTTTGCTTGCGGATCTGCAGCAGGCGAAGATGCATTCAGAGCTTGTGGTATACAGTGTGGAACAGGAGATGGCAAAGGAAGAAGGAAGCAGGAATCGGAATGACAGGCGGGCAGAGGAGGAACCTGCTGTATATTCAGTCGTTAGCAAAGAGGATGACTGCGTCGTCTATACTTCGCAAAGTCATTACCTGATCGCGTCCGGATATGAGATTGGTGAGAGTCTGGAACAGAAGATCCGCTCTGTAGATGAGATCCGACGCTTAAGGAGGTGGCAGCTGCTTGGAAGTGCAATATCAGAATGAGGGTTTTCATCAATACATGATCCTGCACTCGGAAAACATAATGATCGATGGATATGAAGTTAATATGCTGGCACAGTTTCGCGGAACATCGCTGCTTCCACTACGGGTGTATGGGCAGAATGGTCAGGTTCACCTGCAATATGAAATCAGTGAAATGGCAGCCTTCGATCACATGGTTGATCGTCAGAAGGTGGACAGCTCGTTTTTAAGGCGGATTCTTACATCCGTATGGAAATGCTGTGATGAGCTCGAAGAACATCTGCTTTCCGTGGATTCCCTGATCTTGGATCCGCATATGATCTATTACCATCCCGGGAGGCAGCAATGGTATTATTGTTATCTTCCGGAACGGCAGGGAAGCTTCCATGAGGATTTGGTACGACTGGTCGAGTTCTGTATGAAATATACGGATTACAAGGATAAGGAAGCATTTGTTTTTACGTATGGACTATACCGTTATTTACAGGGCAATTCCATCAGCCGGGAAACCGTCCAAAAATATATTCAGAATATTCAGGAATTGCCTCCGGAATCAATATCCTCCGGATCATCGTATGAAGTCTCCAAGGAGATCATTCCTGTACAGGAGCAGGAAGCTGCTCCGCGATCCAAACGGGAGTCTGCTCTTTCATGGAGGGTGTATCTATATATCGGCATTGCTGCCTTATGTATCGGTGTCCTGATCTTATCAGGAATCTTGTATATGGTTCAAGGTCGTCAGGATTGGTTGCTCCGGATCATGCTCTGTTCGGCGATCGGAGCTGTGATCAGTGTATACTGTGCGCTTCATTTCATACGTAAGGACCGGAGTATATCAAAGTCGGATCCGGAAATTCAGAGAGAAGTGGAGGATTCAGATAGAATGGAGGTTTCAAAGGATATGGCTGCTGTAAGTGTTGCAAGGTTATCAGAGGAATGCGAGAAACCGGAAGAACCCAGGTGGAAGGAAACCAGTGTGCTGAATGAAGCACAGGGGATATCAGTCCCGGAAGTAAGGAATATAGGTGGGAATCTATGGGAGCTCATCAGTATGAAACGGGATATTCCGAATATCCCCTTACATCGATTGCCGGGCGTCATCGGAAGACAAAAACAGAATGTAGATTATGTGATCTCTGATCCGGGTGTCAGCAGAAGGCATGCAATGATATTCGAAAGTGGAGATAAGCTATACGTGGAGGATCTGGGTTCGACGAACGGAACCTATATTGATGAAGAGAGGATCCGTTCCGGAGCGCCGAAAGAACTAAAAGAGGATGCAATCCTTAGGATCAGTGCTCATTTATATCAGATCAGAAAGCGCGGTACAGGATCGGAAGTACGATCCATGAATGAAGATGGATAGGAAAGGAGAAGAGAGAGATGAATATAAAAGTGTGGAAGCGATTATTATCGGTCATGATATGTACGACGGTCATATTCTGTAATTGTACCGGTATATGCCATATTCCTGTGCTGGCAGAGGTCCCGGACGGAGCTTCCGATACCGGGGCATGGCAGGAATCGGAAGGAGAGACTGACGCAGAGTCTGAACAGCTATATGAGGCTCCGTTGGACTTTCTGAATTATATGACAGATGAACAGGCGATGGAGATCTTCGGGAAGGAGAAAGCGGTAATTGCCGACTATCTGCGCGCCATCTGGTCGGATTCTAATGTGGAAGAGAAGAAGGAAGGCCTGCGGCCGCTTACATCCATGCGTCAGAGCATAGCAGATGAAGGCTCTCTTTCCCTGACAAATGGAACAGAGGGCGGGGCATGGATCAATGGACCATTTGGATATCGGACCTCGCATTTTGCAGTTACATTAAATGGTGTCACATCCGATGCCTATTGTATAGATCCAACAGCCAATACGCCTCCGGGTGGAGATTATAATTATTATGTTCATGAAAATGGGGCAGTCGGAACAGCTACGTATGCAGCAGCCTCCATCTTGTACCAATATGAGTACCAGATAGATACATTTCGGGCTATGTGGACAGCGTCTATGGAGGAGGCGGCAGTTCCGGACTCCGATCGAAACCGGTTTGATCTGAATGATCCGGATAGTACCTATTTTATGCTCCATTCATTGGTATCGAATTGCTGGCATGCAGGAGCAGTCTGGGATTCGGGAGTGGAAACAGGCGCCTACCAGATCTCCGGGCATCAGGAATTCAAGAATGCATTCGCAATCTTCTATACAAAGCTTCTGCTCGCAGATCATCCGGATGGATATCAGGTATATTTTGTCAGAACGGGTGATGCGTATCAGAATATCATATTTGCCAATTATAAGCCGAAGGGTACGATCGTGGTTAATAAGCAGTCCCAGAATATAGAGATTCAAAATGAACATCCGGAATCTTATTCGCTGGAGGGAGCGGAGTATGGAATCTATGCAAGCTACGAGAATGCAGAGCAGGATCTCGATCGTCTGGAGACGCTTGTAATATCGAATGGAACCGCTGTATCCCGGCAATTGGAGGAAGGAGTATACTATGTGCGGGAGGTGAAGGAACCGCTTGGATATCGGCTGAATCCGGAAATTATCGAGGTCATGGTGATCGGAGGGGATTCATCCCTGGTATCATCTACAGATACCTTGTATGCGGATACCATTTCCCTGCAAAAGCGATCCTCGGATCCGGAGCTGACAGATCAGAATCCATTATATTCACTTGCCGGAGCCGTGTATCAGATATATAAGGATCCGGACTGCACAATGAAAGCAGATGATCTGATCGTGAATAGCGATCATGAAATAATCGGTAAGGAAGAAGCTGTGCTGACTACGAATGAAGATGGAAGCACGAATATTCTGACGCTTGCCAGAGGTATATACTATGTGAAGGAAATCCAGGCAAGTCCGGGTTATAGTCTGAACCCGGAAGTGATACTGATCGATATAAGAAGCGCTTATCAATCGCAGCCATATATGATCGAGACGACAGAAGAACCGTTGATGGCACAGGCTAAGGTCAGGATCCGGAAACAGGATTCGGAGGGTATTACCATGGTCTGTACGGATGAGCATGGGGAGGAACAGCCGGGAATTGGCGGTGCTTCCTTAGAGGGTGCCGTGTTTAAGGTGTCTTATTATAAAGCATACTATCAGACGAAGGAGCTGCTGCCGGACACTTCTGACGCTGTCTGGTATATCAGCACAGGTTATGATCCTGCAGATCAGAATTACGAAGCAGTGTTGGATGAAGATCATCTTGCAGCGGGATATACCAGTTCCTCCTTTTATCATGATAAGAATGGACAGATCGCGATTCCTCTTGGTACTGTTGTTGTCAGTGAAGTTCAGGCTCCAACCGGATATCAGACGATCGCACAGGCCGGATATATGGAGGATCAGGGAGGGATCGCAGAGCAGAATGCTGTGATAATGCAGATCCGGGGTAAGGATGACGATGAAGATGGTAACGCAGATCATGCGCATATCTATGTCCGCAATGGGCACTCCGATGCAAATCTGTATTCCCCTTATGTTCTGTTACAGGAAGAAGCGCCGATCATATGTCATGAAGGAATTGACCGGGGTGATGTCAGCTTTACAAAAACAGATCTGAAATCCGGAAGAGAGATGGCACATGTATTCTTTCGAATTACATCATCCTCCGGAGAGAGTCATATTATATGCACGGATGATCGCGGATATTATTCATCAAAAGCTGCCGCCCATAGCCATAATACTAATGCATGGGACAGTTATTATGATCCGGATGGCAGATACTTAGGACCGGAGGATCCGGAGGAGCTGCTGCGGCAATTGAAGCTTATGGGGAATTGCGGAACATGGTTTTACGGAACTCCGGATCCGGCAAGGAGGGATCCGAGACTCATTAATGATGAACGAGGTGCCCTTCGGTATGACGGCAGCTATATGATCGAAGAGCTTCCGGGACCGTATAACCGGGGCAAGCAGCTGATCTCCAAGACCTTCTGTATTGATGAAGAAGGCGTTATGAAATGGATCGGCAATATAGCGAATATCGATATTCCGGAGATACATACGTTAGAATGGGATCAGTATTCCGGAAATCATAGCTCGGCTGCTTCGCCGGATTTTGAAAGCCAAATTATAGACCGTGTGACCTATGCAAATCTACCGGAGGAGCATGTCTATACAGTTAAGGGAATCCTAATGGAATTACAGGAGGATGGTTCGGTAACCGGACCGCTGCTTAAGGAAGATGGAAGTACCATTCAAGCCTATGCCGTGTTTGAGACGCCTAAGAGTTCTTATACGGCAATCCCTTATGTGAATGGTACGGTAGATGTAGAATATCTTTTTTACGGTGATGATTATGCGGGAAGAAGATTTGTGATCTATGAATATCTGTTTGACGGAGAGGACACGGAGCCATTGCTGATAGAGAACGGAGAGGTGGTTACGGATGAAGTCTATCGGGTACGCGGCACTCTGATCATGCATGCAGATGCCCGGGACACAGATCAAATCGGATCTTTTCTGGATATTCATACACGGGCAAGAGACTCTGTAACAGAGACGGATTCGTGTATCCTGTCGGATTCCATGACAATCTCTGACATCGTGGAGTATGAGGATCTGGTACCGGGATACGAATACAAATTATATGGAGAGCTGGTTTACCGGGATATCCTGACAGATCAGATTGAAAGGGTTAAGGATTCAAATGGGAAGCCTGTCACGGCTCTGATCCATTTTGTTCCGGAGGAGGCAAATGGAGAGATAGTCCTTGATTTTCCGGAATTCAGCGGCAGCCAATTATATGATGAACAGGGAGAATGCTTGTGTACCGGTCTTGTGGTATATGAGACCCTGCTGTGGAATAATCGGATCCTGGCCGTGCATAAGGATATTGAGGATCAGGATCAGACGGTAACGCTTCTGAAACAGGGCCGGATACGGGTACAGAAAATGGCAGAACAGATTCAGAGCGTGCAGAATGAGGCGGTCAGGCTTCCAAATGGTGAATCTGTGGTGCTGACAAAGCTGCATCGGGAATTCCTGCCATATGCCGGTGTAACATTTACTATCTATGATGCAGATACAGATCGTATGGTCGGCAGCTTCCAAACGGATCCGGATGGAATTGGCATATCGGATATGCTGATCTTCGGAGACGGGCGGGAATATTATATTATGGAGACGGATGTGGATGCACAGTATTGCAGAAGTGAGGAACGTTATCCGGTCCATTTTGCCGCATATGATCCGGAGGAGGTATGCATAGATACAACTCCGATCGTTGTGAATAATCAGGCAAGATCCGTGCAATTCGATCTGTACAAGCAGGAAGAGAGCATCCGCCAGGATCGGCCGGGACAATATGTGATCGGAAAGAGAAATGCTGTTAACACGTATTATGGAATCTATAATCGTAATGAGATTCTGACTGCGGATCCTGCCACTACGATCGATAAGGATTCTCTGCTGTCTGTGATCAAAACTGATGAGAATGGATATGCATACGGAGAGGAATCACTCCCGCAGGGAGATTATTATTGTAAGGAACTATGCACATCCGGAGAAGAGTATATTCTGGATTCAAAGGAATATGATTTTACAATTGATTATACGGATGATCAAGAAGAAATGACAGAAAAGAATTCAACTAAAAAGATTACTATTAATGGCGGGAAGCCTCTTCTCAATCGATATAAGAGTCAGAGAGTTGACCTGTATAAGGTTGATGATTCAGATGAACCGATCGAGGGAGTTGCATTTGATCTGTACCGGCTGTTTGATGATGAATATGACCGGATCGGAAGTTATATTACCGATCAGGATGGGCATATTATGCTCGAGCGTCTTCCGTATGGTGACTATTATTTCATTGAAACAAAGGGGGCAGCAGGGTATGAATTTGATGGAAGTCGTAAATATGAGTTTGCGATCAAAGAAGATCAGAAGAAGGTAACCTCCAGTATGCTGGATATCACCCAGTATGGGCAGGCGGCTGATGAGATCATGAATTGTAAGGATCTGGATTACGTGTCGGGAAGTATTGCTATGGATAGTATCGTTATCAAGGTTGTGAATAAGAAGCTCCTGACTCCGACGATCACGGATACTCCAACCTATACGAAGCGTCCGGAGATTTCGGATCAGCCGGAAACTACAGAGCAGCCGGAAGTAACGGAAATACAGCCTTCTCCTAAGACCGGAGATGCGGGTGCGCCATTCTTATGGTGGATCGCGCTGATCGCGGCGGGAGGGATTCTTGCTTACTATCTGATCATCAGGCATAACCGCCGCCGAAGATGACAGTAACGGTGGTTATAGCATTCAATATTATTCTGTATTCTTATAAAACTCAAAGATCGCTTTATAATATTCCATTAATATATCATCTGTAGCAGTATAGATCGTGTGCTTGGACTCAGGGAAGGTGACCAGTCTGCAGCTATGCAATTTGGAAGCAAATGTATGTTGAGGCTTGATCTGGACGGTATGATCCTGTCCGGCACATAGGAGCAGAACATCGGCTGTGATCTTCCTGGTTATTTCCGGAGAAAGCAGCCGGTGTTTGATATTTAAAGCCTCCCACATCCATTGATTTGTGGAGACGGAGGTCTGATAGATTTCATTATTGATTCTGTAGTCTAGATTATGCCGGAATCTTCCATAGCTTAGATCGTTCGACACGGTTAAGGTAACATTAGGGTCAAAGTCTTTGCCGAATGGGAAGATCGCAGTCCCGCCCTGTGTCTTTAACAGATGATGGGTATGGAGTCTGGCAAGCCATACTGGAACATTGGCAGTGACCGGACAGATCATAGGCGAGCTTAGGACGGCGCGCGCGATCTCGTCAGGATATTTGGCAAGGAACAGCGCTGCCACAGCACCACCCATAGAGTGCGAATATAAGTAGACCGGTACCTTCGGACATAACGGAAGAACTACCTGTTGATAGATACATTGCAGATCCTCTACGTAGTCATCAAAGTGATCGACATGAACTAAGGACATCTTCTCCACCTTCCGGTCGGAGGAACCATGACCTCTTAAGTCGAACAGTACAATGTTATATCCCATATTCAGAAAATACCATGCTATTTCATAATATTTTTTGTAGAACTCTGACAGACCGTGTACTATAATGATGGTGGCAGTGCTGTTTTCGGCAAGATACAGCTCATAAGCAAGCCGACAGCCATCAAAGGATGAAACGAATCCTTGTGTGGCATAGCTTGTCAGGGTCTGCTCAATCTCCGGCATTCTGGTCAGATACTCCTGATCCGGGATCAGATGGAATTCGTAGGTTGGTTGATAGTTCATAGTATGTTACTCCGTTATGTAAGACCGGATATTAAGTACGGCCGCAGCGAATATCATGTTACGGGACCGGGGTGTCCGGCTGCTGTCATGTGACTAATATAGAATAAAGGTGGTGATAATAATGGTATCTACAGAACAAAAAGCTACAGAACAAAAAGCTGCTGAACAAAAAGATTCAGTTGATTCTGTTGATAAGAAAACCCGTTCGAAGTGGAAAAGGTGGGGGATTATTATCACAATACTATTATTATTCATAATCGGAAGTTTTGCAATGACTAAGATTATCTATGACGGAATTTTTAAACGGTATGATATAGAGGCAGAGGTGCCGGACGCTCTAAGATCGCTTATTGAACTGCGGGAAAGTGTGACCTTCTATGCCGGAGACTATGAATTACAGGGATATTTGTATTCGGTTGCGGTTATTCCGGACAATGAACGGGATGATGGAGCAATTTCCGAAACGGATGATGATGGAGCGATTTCCGAAACGGATGATGATGGAGCGATTTCCGAAACAGATGGAACAACGTATAATGATGGAAGTTATCCCGTGATAAGCGGTACTCCTCTGGTTGTGATCGTTCCGGGCTTTCATGCGGAAAGCGATAATTACTTATGGCAGGTGCAGAGTCTGTTAGACTATGGATACGATGTATTTATCTTTGACGCTACCGGAAGCGGCGAGAGCGGTGGGAATTCGTATATAGGGTTTTCTCAGGAATTGTTTGATCTGGATGCCGCTCTGTCCTATATTGAAGCGACCTACCAATATGAGAATGTGTTCCTGCTTGGACACAGTCGGGGCGGATATGCGGCATGCGGCATGTTGGATTCGGAGCATGAGATCACGGCAGTGGTATCGGTCAGTGGGATCAACAGTGCCATGGAGGCGGTGATCGGATCGGCTGAGAATTATGTCGGACCATTGGCATACGGGAACTATCCGCTGCTCTGGCTCTATCAGGTATCCTTGTTTGATGAGGATACGGTATCTCTGCAGGCGGATGATTGTATCTCGAATTCGGAGGTGCCGACGCTGGTCATACAGGGTGATGCCGATGATACGGCGCCGATGGATGCCGGGTCGATCTATTCGCATAAGGATGAGATCACATCGGAGCATGTGGAATATTATATATGTGATGTTCCGGGACAAAACGGTCATACCGACCTGTTGTTTGATCCGGACGGAACGGCAAATGATGTACTGATGGAGACCATTGATACTTTTTTTAACGATCAAATGCAATAAGTTGTCGAAATTTCTGTGAGGATTTGTTATACTAGAATAGAAGCAGTGCAAATTACGAATGAATGGGAGAACAACGTGACAGTAGCATTAATACCGGCGTATAAGCCGGATGAAGAATTGTTGAACTTAATAGATTCTCTGTATATGGAAGGCTTCTCCATCTTAGTGGTCGATGATGGCAGCGGACCGGAGTATGATCTGATCTTTGCACGTGCGCAGGAGAAGGCGAAGGTCATTCATAATCCACGGAATCTGGGTAAGGGTGCCGCCTTGAAGAATGGCATGAAGCACATAGCGGAGTTGTATCCGGAGGCAGCTTATTTTATTACGGTGGACGCAGACGGACAGCACCGGCTTCATGATATCCTGAAGGTGCGGGATGCACTGAACCAAGGGGCTTCTATGGTGTTGACGGTACGGGATTTCCAAGGGAAGATTCCATTTTTCTCCCGCCTGGGCAACGGTCTTTCCCGTTGGGTCTATACCCTGCTTACCGGTCATTATCTGTCAGACAATCAGTCGGGACTTCGTGGATATTCCGTAGAGCATATTGACTGGCTGGTGCGGGTTGCGGGAAGCCGCTATGATTATGAGATCAATGTGATCTATCATGCAGACCGGCAGGGAATTCATATTACAACGGTTCCGATCCATTCTGTATATCTGAATGATAATCAATCTTCGCATTTTGATCCGGCAGTAGATACTTTCCGGATTTATAAGCAGCTCTTTGCAAGCGCGAAGGGTAAGGTAGCTGCATCGGTCATCTATGAAATTCTGATCTTGATCGCGGGTGTGATCTTCGGGCGGAAATGGTGGATGATTACGGTTTCGATCTCGGGCATCATTGCCTTGATCGCCCATATTATGATCGATTATGAGAATATTCGGGACCGGTTTATCAGAAATGGCTGGAGAGGCATAGAGAATATCACGCATTCCATTGTGCGTGCGATCGTATATACGGTAGGAACCGGCGTATTGCTTTCCATCCTGCCGATGGCACCATTTATTCTGGTGTTCAATATCGTAGTGTTAATTATGGCGCCTATTCGTTATAATGTGCATCGGCTATATAGCGGTCGAAACCAGCGTCGTGAAGCGTCAGAAGCTGGTCTGCGCAGGCAGCAACTGTCTCTTGAACCGCACAGCCATGCATCTTGATGATCGGCTTTTTGGTGCCTAAGAAGGTGGCACCGCCCTGCGTGTTCATGTCGAACATCAGATATAATTCAGCAAGAAGTTCATCACATAACTGCTTCCCGGACGGAGAGGCAGTTATTTTTTTATTCTCGATCACCTTCATGGCAGTCTTCCCAACTGCTTCGATATTCTTAAGAAGAAGATTGCCGGCGTATCCATCTGCCACGATCACATCTGCATACCCATTGATCGGATCATAGCCCTCTGCGTTACCGATGAAATGAACCGGAAGCTCCTTCATTAACTGATAGGCTTCCAGGATCAGTGGATTGCCTTTTCCCTCCTCACGTCCGACGGAGAGAAGCGCGATCCGGGGCTCCTCAATATGATACATGGCTTTGGCAAATGCATTGCCAAGAAGTGCAAAGGTGGCAAGATCCTTGGCGGTACAATTCACATTCGCGCCGCAATCTACCAGACAGAAATGCTTTCCGTTATTAGCAAGTAAAGAAGAGGAAAGAGCAGGCGTTTTCAGCCCCTTGGCAAGACCTAAGCGGAAGGTGGAACCTACCAGAATAGCACCGGTATTGCCGGCACTTAAAAACCCGATACAATCCGCATCGTCTTTCAGGCGCGCCAGACTAAGTCCCAGCGTAGAATTCTCCCTGCCGGTAAAGATACTGGTGGCAGGCTCATCATTACGGATATAATCGTCGGTATCCAAGATCTCAATCCGGGACATGATATCGTCCATAGAAAATGAAGAAGAATCAGAGGCAGAGCCTGATACATAATTCCGAACTCCCTGCAGGATCTCCTGCTCCGGACCGGCAAGCACCACCCCGATCTCCGGATTCCTCACCAAAGTATCAACCGCCCCCTGCAATAGAGCCTCTAATCCATTATCTCCCCCCAACAGATCAATCACAATCTTCTTCATCAACATCAATCTCCCTTTTTAACTATACGGCATACATCAAACATGATTCATCCTACAGATGTGTGGATGATTGGTACATGGCTAACATGGAACCAATTTATTCTATCGCAAAAATAAAGCTGTACACATCCTGTCCGCCATCGATCAGTCCGACCTCCATTAACGGATGCCGTTCTAACAGGATTCTTCGAAGCGTGGATTTCTCGCCAAGCGTCGTATCGCAGCCACAGAAGATGGTGATAACCTGCTTGTCGTTAATATCCGGCAACTGCTCGATCATGGCAAGGGCAGCTTCCACCTTATCATTGGAGTCCGACAGGATGGCATCCGGAGTCAATCCGATATAATCATCCTTGTGGATCTCGATCCCGTTCATCGTTGTATCTCTGGTTGCGGTTGTGACGTAGCCGGTGGTAACATTCGGCAGATAATGCGTCATTTCGTGAATGACCTCTTCTACGGTCTCCAGACTTAAGTCCATCATGGATATAGAAGAATAGCCTTCTGCGATGGATTTGGTCGGAATGACACGAACATCAACATCCTTATACATCTTTGCTGCCTGCTGGGCTGTCATGATGATATTGGAATCGTTCGGCAGTACGATGATATGATCTGCATTTAATTTCTTAAAGGCATTCACAAAGTCCTGCGCCGATGGGTTGTTGGTCTGCCCGCCGTCTACGACTGCGGATACTCCGGCACCCTTGAAATATTTGATGATCCCGCGTCCGGTAGCGGTTGCTACGACTGCGTATTTCACATGCTCGATCGATGGTGCATGGAACTTTGTCTCGGTATGCTGCACCGTCATATTCTCAATCTTGATCGTGATCAATTCGCCAAAGGTTCTGGCATAACGGATCACTTCCTCCGGCTGCTTGGAATGTACATGGATCTTAACGAGTGTTCCGTCCTGTACGGCTACCAGAGAATCGCCAAAGGATTCAAAATAATCACTCATAACTTTAATGTCAAAATGTTCGATATCGGTCTTCGCTGCCTGCAGCTGCAGGATAAATTCCGTACAATATCCGTATACCAGCAGATTCTCCGGATCATAGGTGGTGAACTGGATCTGGTTATTCGGGATCTCGGCAGCATCCTCGGTAATGATCTCATCCCGGAGTGCCATGAGCATTCCTTCAAAGATACAGACAAGACCTGCACCGCCGCTGTCGATCACACCGGCTTCTTTTAAAACCGGAAGCAGCTCCGGAGTCCGGTTTAACGAAATCTTCATTTCCGTAACAATGGTGTCAAAGCAGCTTTCAAAATCCGTATATCTCGATCTCTTGGCCTGAGCATGCTCGGCAGCCTCCCGCATGACCGTAAGCATGGTGCCTTCTACCGGCTTGGAGACAGACTTATATGCGCGCTTAGAGCCGCCCATCATAGCGGCAAGAAAATCATCAATGGTTACCTGTATCTTGGTCTGCAGGCTTTCTGCCATACCACGAATGAATTGGGACAGAATAACACCGGAATTACCACGGGCAGATAACAGCGTTCCTCTTGAGAAATCCTGCATCATATCACCGGCAGAGATCGGCTGTCCCTTCGTCTTGCTGACGCCGCCCTCTAAGGTCATGGTCATATTCTTACCGGTATCTCCGTCCGGAACCGGAAAGACATTCAGCTCATCCACAGTGGACATGTTACGCTTTAAGTTTCGATATCCATTTAATAATAATTCCTGTAATTTGATTCCGTCGAGTGTAGTTGTTGACATCTTAGTTCCCTCCCTCGATGGTTACTTCCTTACCGACACAGTAGACCCCGATCATGCCGGGGCCAACGGAAGCACCCACGATTGGTGCAATATTACTGATAAAGCAGTCCTTGAACGGAACTGCATTCATGATCACATCACGCATGGCGTTCGCCTCATCAATGGCATCCGCATGAGAGATATATAAGGTCTGTTCCTCCGGATTCTCTACAACGTCCTTGATCATTCCGGCAATCTCGGTGCGGACATTGGCAGCACCCTTAACTTTCTTAATGGCATAGTTCTGTCCGATCTTATCCGAGATCAGGATCGGCTTAATTCCAAGGAAATTGCCGAAGAAGGAGCTGGCAGCCGTTACGCGGCCTGCCCGTCGCAAGAATTCCAGACTGCCGACGGTGGCAAACTGGTTCACATGTAATTTCATAGCTTCGATCTGCTCCGCTGCTTCCGTTACCGATAATCCTTCATCGCGAAGTGTGGCAGCCTTCATTACCAAATAGCCCTGACCAAGAGAAGAAATCAGAGAGTCCAGACAGTAGATGGTGCGGTCCGGATATTTCTCGGCCAGCTCCTTGGCGACCATCCGTGCAATATTGATAGAGCCGGAAAGTGCGGAAGAGCAGGAGATATATAAGACATCCAGGCCCTGATCCAACCATGAGGTAAAATGCTCTTCAAAC
>CACZRT010000151.1 GCA_902783585.1 uncultured Lachnospiraceae bacterium
ACGCAGGGCACACCGGAGCAGGTAATAAAGTGCAAGAAGAGCTATACCGGACAGTATCTGAAGAAGTATGTGAAATAATGGAAACCGGATTACTTCTCACCGGATGAACGAATAGGGCTTGGCGCTTTGTATGGAATCAGATTGCCCGACTTAAATATTGATGATATTTATGAAATGATAAAAGATAAAGATGAAATCACAAAACTTGCACTATATAGCTAGGTGAAAAACAAAGAGTCAATTGCCTTGATTGATGAAACACTGTTAGAATATTTTGCATAAATCATGGTTGCAGAGATGTTTATCCTTAAGATTTTATGCACCAAGGTAAATTGGGGATTTGAAGTGATGAATTTTAAAATAACATTGATGTAAAATATAATAAAAATGTGAGGATAATAATATGGATTCAAAAAATATGGCAGAAAGTGCAAAACTAGACTTACAAAACATAGATACAATAATAGATATAAAACATAATCCTGTAGTTTCTGCATTTATTGAGTCGATTAAAGTTGTTCCGTTCATTGGAGATTTAATTGATGATTCTTTAGAATCTACATTGATAGATTTACAATGTAAAAAGCAACAACAACTTTTAGATGTTATCTGTAATGCATCTACTGGGACAGTGACATCTGACATGGTAAATGATATAGAATTCATTATGAGTTTTGCAAAAATAAGGAATGCGGTCAATAAGCTTTCTAATGGAGATAAAGTAAAATTTTATGGAAATTTACTGGTGAATGGATATTTGAGTGAAAGAGATAATATTTCAATAGATGAGTTCGAGGAGTATCTGGAATTAGTAAATACTCTCTCATATAGAGAATTAGAATACTTATCGTTTTTTAAAGAGTTTTCGGATAGATATAAAGGAAGATTGGTGTATCAGAATTGGAAAGAATTTAGCAAAGAGTTTCGAGATAAATTTCCAAACAGAGATGTATGCTCCGTATTTAAGCGTTTACAACGAACTGGTTTTATTAGTGAAGTAATAGAAACATCTGATATTGAAGGTGAAACACTGTTTTTGGATATTAATTCTATTGGGTTTGAAACAGAATCGGATTTCTCTCGTTTTAATGAAATTGTATTAAGCTGTCATTGATAATTATCTCTAAAATAAACTTGAATTTGTGAAACTGATTTAACTTTAAATATGAGCATGTGGCAACTCATGTGACGAAAATGGCAACTTATGTCATACGGCATTGTTTTAACTCTTCGTATTTGTTAAGGTCTGTTTATCAGATAACAATACGGAGGATGAACGATGATACAATGTCAGGATTTGCGGAAAAGCTATGATACACATGCGGTACTAAAGGGGATTGATCTTGGCATCCCAAAGGGAAGCATTTTTGGGTTACTTGGACCTTCCGGTGCAGGAAAGACAACATTGATAAAAATACTTACAGGTCAGATACGATATGACAGTGGGAACGTCAAGGTGTTTGAAAAAGAGCCGGCCTGCCTGTCGGGAAGAGATAAAAAGAAATTTGGCATTATGATGGACAATTTCGGAGTATATGAGAGATTTTCGTGTGGAGATAACTTATCTGTCTATGCAGATATTTATGGCGTTTCACATGACAGGATATGGCACATTCTGAAAGAAGTAGGATTGGAGGACGCTTTAAAAAAATCCGCTTCGGATCTTTCAAAAGGTATGAGGGCAAGGCTTCAGCTGGCAAGAGCTTTTATTCATGCTCCCGAAATAATATTTCTGGATGAACCTACGAGCGGTCTGGATCCGCAGACCATGAGAGGTATTCATAGGATTATTCAGGAGAAGAAGGATGCAGGGTGCACAATATTTCTTACAACTCACAATATGGAGGAAGCCTCAAAACTCTGTGATAAGGTTGCATTGTTGAACGAAGGAGAGATTATAGAGGAGGGAAAGCCTGAGGATATTTGCAGAAGATATGATCATCAGAAGAAAATAAAAATTCATCTGTCTGATGGAAAGGACATTGAACTTGACCGGCAAGAAACGGCGGCAGGGAGGATCAGTGAATTGTTAAGAGCGAGGATGCTTGAGACCATTCATTCTACGGAGCCGACATTGGAATCCGTTTTTTTGGAACTTACCGGTAGGAATCTTGAGGAGGATGAATAAATAAATGTATAATATACTTGTAATCATAAAAAAACAAATACGGGACACATTTAAAAATAAGGCTATCTTGATTCAATTTATTTTATTTCCGCTTATGACGATTATCATGGAAAATGCTATACACATCGATGATATGCCGGAATTTTTCTTCACAAAGCTTTTTGCAGTTATGTATATAGGGATGGCTCCTTTTGTAACAACAGCATCTATTATAGCTGAAGAAAAGGAAAAAAATACTCTGAGGGTCCTTATGATGGCAGATGTAAAACCATGGCAATATTTGATAGGAATTGGCCTGTATGTCATGGCAATCTGCATGGTTGGAGCCTGCGTAATGTCAGTCGGATTACCTTCTGTTGATAGAGGATTCTTCGTTTTGGTTATGTGTATTGGATTTGTGATCTCTATCATCGCAGGTGCATGTGTCGGAATTATTTCAAGGAACCAGATGATGGCAACATCGCTCACTATGCCGTTTATGATGATTTTTTCCTTTGCTCCAATGCTGTCAATGTTCAATGAAAGCATCAAAAAGTATTCGACTGTTGTTTTTACGCAGCAACTTAGATTACTGTTTGATAGGATGACATTTGAAGGATATTCACAAACGGGAGTGATAGTTCTATGCGGCAGCGCGGTTGTGTGTGCGGGAATGTTCTTCTTTGCCTATCAAAGAAAAGGACTGGATTAGATGAAGATTGAAATAGATATTGATGAAAAATTCACAGACCTGGGAGTGAGAATTACAGCTTCGGATCTCACTCCAGATATAGAACGGATCATATCCATTTTGCGTATGATGGATATGCAGATTCCTGTGAGATGGGATGACGAAACGATACTGTTGGATGTTGATAAGATTCTATATATTGAGGCAGTTGAAAGAAATACATTTATTTACACAAAGGATAATACCTATGAATCTGCTCTGAAACTTTATGAATTTGAACAGCAGCTACCAGAAAAGGATTTTATACGTATAAGTAAACAGAGTATTCTGAATCTGCGTAAAGTGAAAAGCCTGAAGACTGACATAAACAGGAAAATCCGTGTAACTCTTTTAAATGGAGAGCAGATTGTTGTTTCGAGAATGTATGCCGAAAATCTGAGAAAGAGACTGGGGATAAAATAATGGAAGAAAAGAAAAATGTTTTTGACTATATTGGTGAACTGTTTGCAACATTTGGAATCATAACCGGCATTTTTATGATATTGATTCTGGTGATTGGAGACTTGGCTTCCGGATACTCATCTTTTTTTGAATATGGGAAGCAGGCACTTTCGATAAATACACTCTTTCAGTTATTATGTCTGTCGTTTATTATTAGCGTGTGTAGAAATATATTACTTACAGACAGATGGGTCAGACAAATGTCCATGCTTGTCAGGAATATATTATTTTTTCTGGCAATAACTGTGGCTATTATTTTTTTTGTCATCATATTTAAGTGGTTTCCACTCTTTGACATAAAAGCATGGATTGGATTTATCATATCATTTGCGGTTTGTTCTTTTCTTGCTGTTGTGATAAGTAGAATAAGGGAAAATGCAGAAAATCGGAAAATGGAACAGGCATTAGATAGATTCAAAAAGGAATAAACGATAGGTCATTAACTCAGAATATAATTTGCTAAGGTTAATTCTAAATTCGTTGAATGTTTTTTACTGATAATGATGGTTGAGTTTTAAGATAACATGGTTTTGGAGGTACTATGAAAGAATTAAAAGCAAGTGAATATAAAAGATTCGAAGATATAAAGCAAGTTCATGAAGATGGAACGGAGTATTGGAGTGCCAGAGAACTTGCGCCAGCATTGGAATATACTCAATGGAGAAATTTCTCCAAAGTAATTGAACGGGCTATGATCGCTTGTGAGAATAGCGGACATAGTGTTTCAGACGATTTTGCTGAGGTCAGCAAAATCGTGGATGCGGGCGCAACATCTAAGCCGATTAAGGATTATGAATTGTCTCGATATGCGTGTTATTTGATAGTGCAAAACGGCGATCCTCGGAAAGAAGTTATAGCATTGGGACAGACATACTTTGCAATTCAGACCTATCGTCAGGAAGTGGCAGATCATTTTAATCAATTGGATGAAGACAGAAGAAGGCTGGTTGTTCGTGGGGATATTAAGCAATGGAATCAGCTATTGGCGGAGACGGCGCACGATGCCGGGGTTATTACTAACGAGGAATTTGCTATATTCCAGAATGCCGGATATATGGGGTTATACGGGGGACTTGATGTAGAGGATATTCATGCAAAGAAAGAACTTGAGATTGGTCAGAAAATTCTTGATTATATGGGAAGTACAGAGCTCATTGCCAATCTTTTCAGAATTTCGCAGACCGAAGAAAAACTCCGTAAGGACAAGGTACAGGGGGCGGAAGCTGCAACAAGCGTTCATTACAATGTAGGAAGAGAAGTAAGATCCGCTATAAAGAAAATAGGTGGCACAATGCCCGAAGACTTGCCAACGCCGGAGAAGAGCATTCAGCAGATTGAGCAGGAACAGATAGCCAGACTTAAGGCAAAAGCCAAGAAGGGAAATATAATGCTGGATGAGTGATAGTCCTATATCTTTGCATTTACCGTAGGAGCACTTTTTTTAATAAGAGTAAAGAAGATGACGAAATGACGGATAACGATATTGAACAAGACAATGAAAAAAAGAATGAGAAAGAGGATAAACGAATCTATCTCCTGAGTCAGGAGAAGCCCGCAAAAGCGGTTGTGAAATTAGGCGTTCCGCTGATCGCGGGGATGTTCATCATGGTACTGTATAATCTCGTGGATACGTATTTTATCGGTCTGATGAAGGACGATTACCAGCTGGCGGCTGTGAATCTTGCCTATCCGATCATGATGATCTCCATTGCCATTGCCAATATGATCGGAACGGGAGCCTCTTCCCTGATCGCGCGGAGCTTGGGAGCAAAGGATTCTGATAAGGCGGAGCATACCCTGACAGTCGGTTTTGGTTTGACGGTCGTGAATAGTGTGATCGTGGCGGCAGCAGGGCTGATACTATTAAATCCGATCGTTACAAGATTGGGAGCACAGGACAACACCTTTGATTATACGAAACAGTATGTGATGGTAATTCTGATCGGAAGCCTGTTCACAATGGGGAATTATACCTTCGGCCAGCTCTTGCGGAGTGAGGGATCGGTAAAGTATTCGATCGTTGGTATGATCGTGGGAACTATTGTGAATATTATATTGGATCCGGTCTTTATCTTCGCGCTGCACATGGAGATCCGGGGAGCGGCAATCGCGACGATCATTGGAAATGCGGCAGGAATGTTTGCCTCTTTGTTCTTCTATCTGAGCGGTAAGACATTGCTGAAGCCGCACATGCAATATATAAAGCCGACGGGAGAGATCTTGAAGGAGATTTTCTGGGTCGGTGTTCCGGCTTCGTTAGAGACGCTGCTGACCTCTGCTGCATATATCGTGAATAATAATCTGGCGGTGTCCTATGGGGAACTGACTGTTGCGGCAATGGGAATCGCGCAGAAGAT
>CACZRT010000152.1 GCA_902783585.1 uncultured Lachnospiraceae bacterium
TAAAAGCTCCCAGCTGTTCGAGCGAAGCGAGTTTAGGGAGCTTTTATAGAAAATTACCATGAGTGAAATGTGAATTATCCAAAATCGTGACAGCCGGCTTCCCGTGGAATAACCCGGCTCGCCCGTGTCAATAAGGGTTCTGAACCTGCCAAGCTCCGGATCAAGACGCAAACTGGCTATTATACAGTTCATAATAGAATCCACGGTTCTGAAGCAGCTGCTCATGATTTCCCTGTTCGATAATATTACCGTCCTTCATAACTAAGATCATATCGGCCTCCTTGATCGTAGACAAACGATGTGCCACAATGAAACTAGTCCTGCCCTCCATGAGATGATGGAATGCTTTCTGGATCCGGATCTCGGTACGGGTATCGATCGATGAGGTTGCTTCATCCAATATTAACATCGGTGGGTGGGTCAGCATGACTCTGGCAATACACAGAAGCTGCTTCTGTCCCTGCGAAAGACTGTCGCTGTTCTCCCTGATCATGGTATCATAGCCTTGAGGAAGCCGCTTGATAAAGCTGTGCGCGTGGGCAAGCTTCGCCGCCTCGATCATCTCTTCTTCGGAGGCGTCCGGACGTCCCATGCAGATATTTTCCCGGATCGTTCCGGTCTTCAGCCAGGTGTCCTGCAGTACCATACCATAGGAATTCCGCAGACTTTCTCTGGTAACATGCCGGATATCCTTCTCTTCTACCAGAATAGCGCCGGCATCCACATCATAAAACCGCATTAACAGATTAATGAGTGTCGTCTTACCGCAGCCGGTCGGTCCAACGATCGCGATCCGCTGTCCCGGCTTCACATGTAGAGATACATCGGTGAGCAACGGGACCTCCGGCTGATAAGAGAAGCTGACCTCCTGTATATCAACCTGTCCTCCTACATTCTCTAATACAACTGCATCTTCATCGTCCGGAAGCTGTGGTTCTTCATCAATTAATGCAAAGATCCTTCCGGCACAGGCAAAGGCATTCTGCAATTCCGTAATTACGCCGGATATCTCATTAAACGGCTTCGTATATTGATTGGCATATCCGAGAAATGAGGTTAATTGTCCGATGGACATTCCACCATGAATCGCCACGATGGCGCCTGCGATCCCGACACCGGCATACACCATACTATTTACAAAGCGTGTCGCCGGATTCGTGATCGATGAGAAAAAGATCGCCTTCAGAGAACAGGCCTTCAGACTTTCATTTTTCTCGTCAAAAGATTTCAGTATATCCTTCTCTTTGGAAAAAGCCTGTACCACCTTCTGATTGCCGATCATCTCGTCAATAATCCCGGTCTGCTCTCCCCGCCGCTCCGACTGCTCTAAGAATAAATGATACGTCTTGCGTGCCACAAAGGAGGCAACGAATAAGGACAGCGGCGTAATTCCAACAACCACCAGTGTTACTCCCGGATGGATCGTCAGCATGAAGATCAGAGTTCCAAGGATAGTCATAATGCTGGTAAAGAGCTGAGTAAAGCCCATCAACAATCCATCTGCGAATTGATCCACATCCGTGATCACATGATTCACGATCTCACCGCTGGTATGCGCATCGATATATTTTAAAGGCAGCTGCTCGATCTTCTGGATCGCATCATGCCGGACATCCCGAACGATCGAATAGGTCATTTTATTATTGCAGACATTCATAACCCACTGCGCGATTCCGGTGACGGCAATACTGAGCCCCATGGTGATCAGTACACGGAGCAGTCCTTCAAACTGAACCTTATCCGGTCCGACAATACAGTCAATGGCATTTCCTGTCAGGATCGGAATGTATAAGGTTAGGCTCACACTTACCAGAGACATAAGAATCGAGGCCGCTAGATAGAACCAATACGGCTTCATGTAGGTTCCCAGTCTGCGCATAGTGGTTCGTTTCGAGGCTTGCTTCTGATCAGCCATTTGCCTGCACCTCCTTCTTGAACTGGGAATCATAGATTTCCTGATAGACCTCGCAGGAACGCAATAATTCTTCATGTGTTCCAAGACCTACAATACAGCCGTCATCCAATACAAGAATACGGTCTGCATTCTGAATTGACGCGGTCCGTTGAGATACGATCAGTATTGTCATTGTACCATCAAGCTCTGACAACGCCTTACGAAGACGGGCATCTGTCGCATAGTCCAGGGCGGAAGAACTGTCATCTAAGATCAGGATCTCCGGATTTCGTACCAGGGCTCTGGCAATGGTAAGCCGCTGCTTCTGACCGCCCGACAAGTTCTTAGCCTCCTGTGACAAAGGTTCGGACAGACCAAGCTCCTTTTTCTCGACAACCTCCAATGCCTGTGCTGTCTTCAGGGCTTTCATCAGTTCCTCATCGGTTGCATTTTCATTTCCCCACAGAAGATTCTCCCGTATCGTTCCTTTGAACATGACCGCTTTCTGCATAACGATCCCGATCTTACGCCGAAGATCTTCCTTCGAGTATGCTGTCACATTAAGCCCGTCCACATACACGGATCCTTCCGTAACATCATAAAATCTCGGGATCAGGTTCACGAAGGTAGACTTACCGGAGCCGGTACCACCGATAATACCGATGGTTTCTCCCGGTTTGATCTGAATATTGATATTATGCAGCGCATGATCCCCGGAGGCGTGATAACCAAAGGATACATTCTTAAACTCCACTGCATACGGACTCTTCTCCCGTTCATCCTCTCTTGTGATCTCCGGATAGTCCTGAGAGGCTTTCAGCTCTAACACAGACTGAACCCGGTTCCCACAGGCAACCGCTTTCGTGATCGTTACGATCAGATTGGCAAACTTCACAAGCTCGACAAGGATCTGATTCATATAATTAACCAGTGCGACCACCTCGCTCTGTGAGATCACATTCTCATCTACCTGAACGGCTCCGGACCATAGAAGCGCGATCACTGCGGCATTCACGATGATATATGTGACAGGATTCATAAAGGCGGATACCCGTCCCACCGTTAGCTGCAGTCTGGTCAGCCATTCATTCTTCTCATGGAATGCCTCTTCCTCCTGACTTTCCTGATGGAAGGCACGAATAACCCGGACACCGGTAATATTCTCTCTGGTAATTCCGAGTACCTGATCCAAGGCCTCCTGCACCTTTCGATACATCGGAATACTGATCATCATAATACCGAATACAACAATGGATAATAACGGAATGGCAACTACGAAGATCAAGGCCGCCTTCCAGTTAATGATAAATGCCATGATCATCGCGCCGAATACGATGAAGGGTGAGCGCAGGAATAACCGGAGCACCATATTCACACCATTCTGTACCTGATTCATGTCACTGGTCATACGGGTGATCAGGGTAGAGGTTCCGACCTCGTCGAGTGTCCCGAAGGATAGCTCCTGAATATGCTGAAACAGAGCATGCTTTACATCTGCCGCAAAGGACACAGCCGACTTAGCCGCAAAATATTGAGCGGTCAGCGAGGTGGTAAGTCCCACTATGGCAAGCAGCACTAAAAGACCTGCCATTTTCCATATATATGGCAGGTCCTGATTCGCAATTCCGGGATCCATGATCGCCGCCATGACCAGCGGGACCAGTAATTCAAAGGATGCCTCGAGCATCTTGAACAAAGGAGCCAGGATGCTCTCTTTTTTATATTTTTTTAAGTATATAAGCAGCTTTTTCATACTAATGTATCTATTGTACTAATTTATAAGAATCATATACGTCTTTCCAAATTCCCGAATATTCATCTGTGGTAAGTCCTTCCACACTGATATACTGCATGTTCTGATCCTCATCATAGAAAATGAAAACCCGGCATTCGATTCCATCCGTATATACAGAATCCACAAGATACCCCTGATAAGAGCCGGTATCGTAAAGCTCTATATTTGCTGATGTCACCTGTGAATCCGATTTATTTGCCTCATAAATATTCTGAGCAGTCATCTTCGCATCATATTCCGAAGGATAGGTAAAATGCGTGACGATATCCGCCATGCCATAGGCATACTGTTCCGAATATAGCAATACATCAGAGTACCCACCGGTCTCATAAAAGGTGTAATAGGTATCCGGAACATCGATATATCCTCCAACCGCACCGCCGATCCGTTTCCAGCCAAACGCCTGATCAGATTGTGAAGTGTCCTGTGTATCCAAGGCCGGATCTGGTATTGAAATCTCAACTTCCGTTGTATCAGATACAGATACCTCAGCTTCAGTTGTTGCCGTGAAATCAAAATCATAGTCCGTCAGATCATCATAATCCCAATCATCCTCTGTTGAGATATTCCAGTCATACGACGTAGTATTCTGGCTCAGATCATCATATATTCCTTTCGTAGCTGAAACACCCGCAGCCGTGATAGAAGCCATGATGATGATAACGATCAGTGCGATCACGGATAATACCATACCAATGATACTCGTTATAATTCCCGCCTTACGCTTTCCGTCCGGCTCTGCTTTCTTTGATAAGATCAAGGATATGATCGCGAAGATCAGTCCAAGTCCAAAGGTACAGGACAACACAATTGAAACAATACCAAATATCATAGGTAATGTAGAGCTTTTCTTTTCTTCCATAAGTAATTCTTCCCCTCATATTATAATTTGATTTGTTTATTATATCATTTATATGTAAAAATGCAACTATCAGCCATCTATAACAATGCAGCCGCACATCCAAATGCAAAGATGCTGCTTTTCATTTTTTACACTAGTTCCGCCAATCTTGCGACCGCAACATAGATTTCCGAGATCTTATACCATGTTGTATAACCAACCGTGCCGGTTTGAGGAAGCCTGAATATCCTCTGAAAAGTTCTTACGGCTTCTTCTGTCTTCGGTCCGTAGATTCCGTCCACAACGACTGTCGGAATTGCAGGATAATTCCGTGCGATCCGGTTTAACTGCTCTTGTATCGTACGTACATAATTACCGGTGGAACCATTTTCCAAGAGATATCCAGGCCACGATACCGGGACGCCGGACACGGAAGCGGCCTGCCGGATATAGAGATTATCTCCATAATAATAGCGAAGAATCTGTATAGCTGAATAACTCTGCTCCGCCAGACGTTTACTGCCCCATTGTGACAGCCAGTTCGGACATGTTGTCCGCTCTCCGTCGCAATACTGGGTTAAAATCGGCTGCTGAACATTCGGCCGGGACAGATAGGAAGTGAATATCCGATCCACAACATTATCTATGCTATCATAAGTAGACTTTCCGTATGCCCATTTATGATCATAAGCGGTGGAACTGGTAATCGTAAAATTAAATCCTTTATTTCGATACCATTCCGTATAGACACGGTTCAAAGTAAAGGACATAATGGCAAGCACATTCGCCTCGATGGCACTCTCCGGCCAGGTAGAATAGATCTCACAGGAGGCAACCATTTTAATATAATCTTTATATCTGACATAATAATCCGAAGCAGTGGAATCCTCCGGTACACCGTCATGAACCACAATATATTCCGGTATTACCACCTGATCCAATACGATCTCTCCGGATTCCGCGATCGGCTTGATCTCAGCTTCCGGAATCTTCGGCGGAAAGCTCTCCCACAGGGTATGCCCCGGAATCACAATAGGCGCATATCCATCAGACAGATCCGTAGTCGGACGAAGCTCCATTCTCTGAACAGCGATCTCTCCGGAAAAGATCTGAATCCCTGATATGAATTCTTCCTCATACCCCTCCGCTTCTATCCGGCAATTATATTCAGCATAGGGTTGATATTCGACCGGCTCCATAGAATAGGCCCGTGGCGGCGCCTGAAGTGTAATATCCTCTGTTCTTCCGTTCTCATCGGTCAAAGCCTGTGCTATGACACTCTCATCCCCGCCGGTATAAGTGATTATGATTTTCACATTACGAATTGGAATCTGACTAATGGAAGATACCGTTTCAAATCGTATGGTACCCTTTTCATTTACCTGTACGGAATCCATAGATACCTCAATATAATTCCTGTCACATTATTATATGATGTATTCATAAGAATAGCACTAAAAAACAGCATATTTAATCTTGTCCGGATTAAACATGCTGTTAATAGTAGCAGCTCGTAGGGGAATCGAACCCCTGTTTCCGCCGTGAGAGGGCGGCGTCTTAACCGCTTGACCAACGAGCCGTATTGCCTGCGTTCCACACGCGACTTTGTAAGTATAACAAACAATTCGATGAAATGCAAGCACTTTTTTCAGAACTTCATAAATCAAATATGAAATTACATGAAATCAAACAAACTATACTGATCGGTGTCGGGAAGATCCTGAAGCAGTCCCAGTTCGGCGAATTTCTCAAGAGAAGATTTACCTACCTTCGCTAGATCACCGAAGTTCTTCTTAGAGGAGAATCCACCACTGTCCTTCACACTCTCTGCCGCTTCCTGAATCTGCTTGGCGGCAACCAGCCCCAGTCCCGAGATACTGCACAGTGCCGGCATGATCTTCCCGTCAATGATCCGGAACCGCTCGGCATCCGCCTGATAGATATCGATCGGCAGGAATTCATAGCCTCTGGCGTACATTTCCAATACGATCCGCATATCCTTGAGAAGCTCTTCGTCACTGGCCTTCTTATCTTCCTTCTTTTCAAGCTCATCCATATAGTATTCCAGCTTCTGTCTTCCCATACACATCTTCTCGTAATCAAAGGCATCCGCACGAATGCTGAAGAACGCGGTATAATATTCCAATGGATAATTGATCTTATACCATGCCACCCGCCATGCCATCATAACGTAGGCAGCGGCATGTGCCTTCGGGAACATGTACTTGATCTTCTCGCAGCTCCAGATATACCAGTCCGGCACACCGTGATCCTTCATATCCTGGGACCACTTCGGCCATTCCTTGCATTTGCCGCCGGCAACCTTACCCTTCCGTACATTCTCCATAATTGAGAATGCTTCGCCGGACTCTAAGCCCATATGGATCAGGTATACCATAATGTCGTCCCGGCAGCAGATGGCAGTTGATATGGTTGCCTTGCCGGATGAGATCAGCTCCTCCGCATTGCCGAGCCATACATCGGTACCATGCGCCAGTCCCGCGATCCGCACAAGATGGGAGAACATCGTCGGTTTCGTCCCGAGGAGCATCTGCATGGCAAATCCGGTTCCGAATTCCGGCACGCCAAGAGATCCAAGAGGAATCCCACGTATATCCTCCGGTGTGATACCAAGGGCTTCGGTACTCTGGAATAAGGACATTACCTTTTTATCATCTAACGGGATCGTCGTACAAGGAATCCCTGTCAGATCCTCTAAACGCCTAATCATGGTCGGATCATCATGTCCTAAGATATCGAGCTTAAGCAGATTATGATCGATCGAATGATATTCAAAATGGGTGGTAATGATCGGGGTCTTGGTGTCATTTGCCGGGTGCTGGATCGGTGTGAAGGAATAGATCTCCTCATTCTTCGGCAGCACGATCATTCCTCCCGGATGCTGACCGGTGGTACGCTTCACCCCGACACAGCCATCCGAGATCCGTTCAATCTCGCAGTCACGCTTATGAATATTCCGTTCCTCATAGAACTTCTTCGTCATGCCGTAGGCGGTCTTCTCTGCGATACCGCCAATGGTTCCGGCACGAAAGGCATGTCCCTTGGTAAATAATTCTTCGGTATATTGATGGGCACAGGCCTGATATTCTCCCGAGAAATTCAAGTCGATATCCGGCTCCTTATCGCCTTTAAAGCCGAGGAAGGTCTCAAATGGTATATCATGTCCTTCCTTGATCAGCTTATGCCCGCAGTTCGGACAGTCACGGTCCGGAAGATCGCAGCCGGAATTACCGGAAAATGCCAGAACCTCTGGAGAGTCAAAGTCAACAAAATGGCACTCCGGACAAATATAATGCGGGGATAACGGATTTACCTCGGTAATACCTGCCATTGTCGCCACAAAGGAGGAACCGACCGATCCCCGGGAACCGACCAGATATCCATGGTCATTCGAATCCCATACTAATTTCTGCGCAATAATATATAATACGGCAAAGCCATTGGAGATAATGGAATTCAGCTCCCGCTCCAGCCGTTCGACAACAACGCCCGGAAGCTCCGGACCGTATATTTCATGCGCCTTATCATAACAGATCTTTGTCAGGGTTTCATCGGAATTCTCGATATACGGCGGACATTTATCCGGGCGCACCGGCTTAATATAATCCACCATATCGGCGATCCGGTTGGTATTCGTGATAACAACCTCTCTCGCCTTCTCATTTCCCAGATAGCTGAATTCCTCCAGCATCTCGTCTGTGGTACGGAAGTACAGCGGCGGCTGATTTTCCACATCCTTAAAGCCCTCGGATGCCTGAATGATCGCACGGTAGATGTAATCCTCCGGATCTAAGAAATGGACATCGCAGGTGGCAACTACCGGCTTATGGAATTCTTCACCGAGCTTGACGATCTTACGGTTCATTTCCCGCAGATCCTCCTCTGATTCGATCGGATACTCATCGTCTGCGATCATGAACTTATTATTGCCAAGTGGCTGAATCTCCAGATAATCATAGAAATCAACCAATCTGGTGATCTCAGCATCATCCGCTCCATTTAAGAGTGCCCGGTAGAGCTCTCCCTGTTCGCAGGCGGAGCCCAAGATCAAGCCTTCCCGGTACTTGTTGATCATGGATTTCGGGATCAACGGAAACCGGTTAAAGTATTCCAGATGCGACATGGAGATCAAGCGGTACAGATTCACACGTCCCACTTCGTTTTTCGCCAGTATGATCCCGTGATAGCGGCGGGATTTCTTCACACTGTCCGGGGACGCCGCAGCAAAGGAATTCAGCTGATCCACTGTAGTGATCTCCTTATCCGCCATCATCGTAATGAACTTCAGGAACATCTCTGCCGTGGCTTCCGCGTCATTCACTGCCCGGTGGTGATCCACCAGAACGATTTTAAGCTCTTTAACAATACGATCCAGTGTAAACTTGCCAAGATGAGGCAGCAGAACATGCGCCATGCCCAATGTATCTAAGATCGTGTTATCAAAGGTCAGATTCATTCTTGCTGCTTCCTGTGCAATAAAACCGGTGTCAAATTCCGCATTATGCGCTACCACAGGTTGTCCGTCGCAGAATGTAAGGAACTTTGGCAGTACCTCTTCTATGGTTGGCTGATCCTTCACCATATCGTCCGTAATTCCTGTTAATTTACTGATAAAATAAGGAATCGGACGTTCCGGATTAATCAACTGGGAAAACCGGTTCACAATCTGACCGCCGCTTATCTTTACAGCGCCGATCTCGGTGATCTTATGGAATTTCTTATTCTTACCGGTCGTCTCAATATCAAAGACGATAAAGGTATCCTGAAAGCTCTGTCCGTGAGGCCGGATGACCAGACTCTTTAAGTCATCCACAAAATACCCCTCTACGCCATAGATGATCTTAAAATCATCATCCTCACTGATGCAGTGATTCGCAACAGGAAACGCCTGTACCACACCATGGTCGGTAATCGCAATGGCTTTGTGCCCCCACGCCTTTGCCCTCTTAATAATCTGATCGATTCGTACCACACTGTCCTTATCGCTCATGACCGTATGCATATGAAGCTCGACCCGTTTCTCTGAAGATTGATCCATACGCAGCTTACGCGGATCCGACGTCTTCTTCATTCCGATGATCGAACTGAGCATAATATCTCCGGCATAGGTATCATATTTGACCATACCCTTGATCCGATAGAATTTATTCGTCTGAAACAGTTCCATAAACGGTTCCATATCATCCGGCTCTATGAACACCTTACCGGCAATCGTATCCGTATAATCGGTAATATAGAAGGATACCAAGAACTTGCCTGTCCGAAGCTCCTTTGTCTCCATTTTCACAATCTGTCCTTCTACGACGACCGATCCGATCTCATCCTGAATCTCGGAAATGGCGATCCGGTCTCCATCCACATTTCTTCCGTAGAAGATGTCCGGATCCTTGGAAAAATTCAGAGAGGAACGTCTGGTCATACGTCCTCCATATGGTCGATCCTTGCTGAATTCCTTAAGCTCCCGGTTGGCTCCGCTATGTTTTGCCGGATCCGGAGAGGATAGTTTTGTATTCTTTGCATTCGCATCAGGGACAGAATCAGGATTGCCATCTGAAGTATTCTTGGACTGATCAGAGGCAGCTGCAGACGGCTCCTTATGGTGATCCTCATCTGTACTGTTCTCATCTGCTTCCATCGTCATACGGAGACGCAGCCACTGTTCTTCATATTCCTGCTGTTCCTTCTGCTTGCGGCGCTCATGCGCTTCCCGAAGAGCCTGCTTATCCTCTTCTTTGAAATTAAAGCCTACCTGAACTACTAAGGAAAACCGTTCCGCAAACATGGATACCAGATAATCCCGGATATTATCAGCTCTCTGCTTGGCTATATCTGTATCCGGCATTGGAATCGTTATAACATTATCCGTAACAACCCATTCTGACTCACTGACCAGAATATAGTTGATCGGATCATCTTTTTTAATTTCATAGAGAATGCTGTCCCGATATTCCTCATAGATCTCAGATAGACCATAGCGGTCGGACAAATGATACTGCATATGCAGCTTCACTTCCTTGGCATCGGACAGAATACGAACCGCAGGATAATATAGATCATCCTGCAGCTGTTCGACATACTGATTATGTATGATATGACCTGCTTCCGCATATATATTTAAGCACTTTGACTTCTTACTGAACCTTACTTTATCTATATATACGTCTTCAAAATAATCCTGTATCACCTTGGACGGATGATAGGAATCAAACAGATTCAAGACGCATACCTTACCCTCTTTCATCTTGTCACCTCAATTATGCATTTAAGACCAATGGTCCAATTCATCCTTTAATGCAGCTAATAATTCATTCTCCGGAAGCTTACGGACAATCTCTCCATGCTTAATGAGAAGTCCGACACCGTCGCCTCCCGCAACGCCAAGATCGGCCTCCTTCGCCTCACCCGGACCATTCACAACACAACCCATAACCGCAACCTTAAGGTTCAAATGCTCATAATCCGTAACCAGCTCCTCTACCTGATTGGCAAGTCCGATGAGATCGATCGCGGTCCGTCCACAGGTTGGACAGGATACTACCTCAATCCCTCCGGAACGGAGGTTCAAGGTCTTAAGAATCTGCTTAGCAGTCATGATCTCATTTACCGGATCTCCGGTCAGAGATACCCGGATCGTATCTCCGATTCCTTCATAGAGAATGATTCCCAGACCAACAGACGACTTAATATTACCGCGCAGCAGAGTTCCAGCCTCTGTAATACCGACATGCAGCGGATACTGTGTCTGCTTTGCGATTAATTCATGCGCTTTGACACACATCATGACATCCGAGGATTTAATACTGATCACCATATTGTCATAATCCATATTCTCGATCATATGTACCTTATCCAGGGCACTTTCCACCAAGCCTTCCGCCGTTACGCCATGATACTTCTCTACCAGCTCCTTCTCCAGGGATCCGCTGTTCACACCGACCCGGATCGGAATCTGACGTTCCTTGGCAGCCTTCACAACCTCTCTGACATGATCCTCTCCACCGATATTGCCCGGATTGATCCGGATCTTATCAGCACCATATTCCATTGCCAGAATTGCCAGACGATGGTCAAAATGTATATCCGCAACCAACGGAATATGAATCTCACGTTTGATCTCCCTGATTGCCTTAGCCGCCGCCTCATTATTGGCTGTACACCGGATGATCTGACAGCCGGCGTCCTCTAATTTCAGGATCTGCTCTACCGTAGCAGCCACATCCTCCGTCTTCGTATTCGTCATAGACTGAATGGCGATCGGATTCCCGCCTCCGATCTTCACATCACCAATCTGTATTACCTTCGTGTTCTTACGATATTCTGTATCCATACCCTTATCCTCTACTCTACTCGTTGTTAATAACCACCCATACTGCAGCTTATTTATACAAACAGATTCCGGATATCCTTAAAGGTTACCAGGATCATAACCACAAACAGAATCACAAATCCGACGATATTGATCACAGCCTCCTTCTCCTTCGGAACCGGCTTCCGCATAATAAGCTCTGCAAGAAGCAGCATCAGCCGTCCGCCATCCAACGCCGGGAACGGAAGAAGGTTCATCACACCCAGATTCGCACTGATCAATATCACGAAGTTCATGACATTTAAGATGACAGAATAGATTCCGCCATCCGCCTTGGCTTCCTTCATGGTATCATTCATAACATCCGCAACGCCAACCACACCGGACACCTGATTCACGCCAACCTTGCCCGTGACAAGCGCTTTCAGACTCATGAAGGTTGCCTTGATCCAATATCGTACCTCCAGAAAGCTCCGGCTGATATCCGTTAATACATTTGCCTTGGTCCGTACATAGTATTCTCCGGATTCATCCAGATGGAAGCCGCCGTTAATACCGATGATATAATAACCGTATTCCTCATAATACTTCGGTGTAATGGTATAATCGATCGTCTCACCGTCACGCAGAATCGTAACCTCAACCGGATCTCCGGACTTACGAAGCTGCATATACAGGGATACCTCACGGAAATCATAGATTCTCTGGCCATCCAGCCGCGTAATGATATCTCCTTCACGAAGCCCGGCTTCCTCGGCAGCAGAGCCTTCCGCGATATAATTAATCTCCCCGGTCATATATCCCGCCATTCCGATCAGAACGAGAGATACGACGAACGCCAGAATGAAGTTAAAGAAAGGACCTCCGAGAACGATCAGGATTCTTACCCAGATCGGCTTATTCGGGAATGCATGCTCATTCTTCTGCCCGTTTTCATCCACGCATTCGCCTTCCTCTTCACCCAGCATCAGACAATACCCGCCGATCGGCAGCAGCCGGATACTGTACTGGGTCTCCTTCCGTTTCCAATGGAAGATCGCCGGTCCCATACCGATCGAGAATTCATTCACCGCTACACCGGTCAACCGGCACATCAGGAAATGTCCCAGCTCATGAATGGTGATGATAATTCCAAGAACTAATATTATTACAATTACATTAATGACTGTTTCCAATGTCGGATTCAAATATGCCACCTGCTCTCAATATATTCATAGGTCCACTTCTCTGCTGAAAGGATCTCTTCTACCTTAGGATTCTCAACCTTCTTATGTGCATGTACGGCATCCTCGATAATATCATAGATATCTAAGAACTTAATCTTCTCATCTAAGAATCTGGCAACCGCATATTCATTTGCCGCATTAAATACCGTCGGAAGGCTGCCGCCGGCTCTGCCCACCTCATAAGCGATTTGAAGCCCGCGGAAGACCTTTAGATCCGGCACGTCAAATTCAATACTCGTAAGTGTTGCAAAGTCCAGCCTCTTTCCCGGAAGATATTTCCGGCTCGGATAGAATAATGCATATTGGATCGGCAGCTTCATATCCGGCGTTCCCAGCTCGGCCATAACAGCGCCATCTTTAAACTGTACCATAGAATGAATCACACTCTGCGGCTGAACGACCACCTGCACATCATCCATTTCCACACCGAAGAGCCACTTAGCCTCCATGACCTCTAAGCCTTTATTCACCATGGTTGCCGAATCGATGGTGATCTTACGCCCCATGCTCCAGTTCGGGTGCTTTAAGGCATCGGCAACCGTTACATTCGCAAGGAATTCTGTAGTCTTACCGCGAAATGGTCCACCGGACGCCGTAAGCAGGATCTTATCGATCTCCTTCCGATTCTCCCCGTTTAAACATTGAAAGATCGCAGAATGCTCACTGTCAACCGGAAGAATCTGAACCCGGTATTCTTCTGCCAGTGGAATGATAATATGTCCCGCTGTTACCAAGGTTTCCTTGTTCGCAAGTGCGATATCCTTCCCTGCCTTGATTGCTGCGATCGTTGGCTGAATTCCGATCATTCCCACTATGGCGGTCACCAGAATATCGGAAGCCTCATAGGCCGCCACTTCGATCAGACCATCCATTCCCGCAACGATCTTCACATTAAGATCCGCGGTCATCTCCCGTAATTTGTGGGCATTTTCCTCTTTCCATACCGCAACCAGAGACGGATGGAATTCCCGGATCTGCTGTTCCAACAATACTATATTATTCCCAGCCGCAAGAGCTGTTACACAAAAATCTTCTGAATAATTCCGGATTACCTCTAAGGTCTGCGTTCCAATGGAACCGGTAGATCCGAGAATTGCAACCTGTTTCATAAGTGCGTCACCTTTCTTTGAAATAAAAACCACAGAATCTGTATAAGTGCACGGCACATCAAAACCTGTGGTTCTTGCTAATTCACAATTAAGTATTTATGCTTGAATATCCAATATAAATGTCACCAGATAATATATGATCGGCGCTGTGAAGATCATGCTGTCAAACCGGTCCATAACTCCGCCATGTCCCGGAATGATCCGGCCGTAATCCTTGATCTCACAATTACGTTTGATGGCAGAGGCAGCCAGATCTCCCACAACCGCAGGAAGTGCCGCGATCGCCGATACCACTGCAAATACCACTACATAATTATAATCCCCGTAATCGGCAAATTTATGAAATACATATCCGTATATTCCACCGCATACGGCTGCCCCCACAATACCTCCGATAAAGCCTTCCACGCTCTTCTTCGGACTTAACCGGGGGAACATCTTATGCTTCCCGATCAGTATACCGGTAAGATAGGCAAAGATATCATTTCCACAGCAGACAACCAGGATCAGGATAGCAAACAGAATTCCATTTTCCAATCCGCGCAGCTTGTAAACAAAGCCAATCCCTAAGCACAGATAGAAAAACGAGAAGAACGCGCTCATGATCTGCCTGGCATCGAACTTCGGGAATGTGATCACATATACTGTCAGCAATACTAAGAATAACAGTATGATCATCGGCATCTCAAATTGCTCTAATCGAAAGTACAATAAGACATCATAAACGAATGCACCGATATAAGTGACGGGTGCTAACGCCGTCTTCTCTAACCGAAAAACACGAAGTAATTCATAGGTACCCCGAATAGAGATGAACATCAGAAGAATGGTCAATGGAATTCCACCAAAGACTACACAGCCGCCGCCAAAGACAATTAATACGATGGCACTGATCAGACGGGTTAGGAAGGATCTTCCTTTTTCCTTTTTCTCATCTGTACTTCCCTGTTTATTTGACTCCGCCATATCTACGATCCCTTCCGTTATAATACTTGATCGCTTCGATCAATTGCTCCTTATCAAAATCCGGCCATGCAATATCCGTAAAATAGAATTCAGAATAGGCAAGCTGCCATAGCAGATAATTGGATAACCGTATTTCCCCACTGGTACGGATCAACAGATCCGGATCCGGCATATAATATGTATCTAATCGGGAAGATATCATCTCTTCTGTGATCGCATCTGCCGTGAGCTTCCCCTGACCAACTTCTTCTGCGATCGTGCGGACAGCACGGGTAATCTCATCCCGGCTTCCGTAATTTAAGGCAATCGTCAGAGTTAATCCGTTGTGATCCTTACTCATTTCCCACAGCTCATCGATCAACACATTAATATCATCTGCCAGCTTGCTGCGGTCTCCAATTACACGAACCGTCAGCTTATCCCGCTTAATGTGCGTCTTAAAGGACTTTAAGTATTGGCGCAGAATATTCATGATCCCTGCGACCTCTTCCTCGGACCGCTTCCAATTCTCTGTCGAGAATGCATAGACGGTAAGATACTTAACGCCAAGATCATAAGCATCCTGACAGATCTGCTCCACATTCTTAGCCCCCTGAAGATGTCCGTAATTTCTCGGCATACCGCGCTTCTTCGCCCATCTGCCGTTGCCATCCAGGATAATGGCGATATGCTCCGGGATCGTATAAGATTGTCCGTCGATCATCTGCTCCATAGCTCACACTCCATGTTGTAACATTCTGGCTGTTACGCTTTGTCTGTAACACTCTATCAGTTACGCTTTGCTTGTAACATTCTATCAGTTACGCTTTGTCTGTAACGTTCTATCTCGTTACGCTATATCTGTAATGATTTATCAGTATTTATACCGTCAGGATCTCTTCCGTCTTGGCTTCTACTTCCTTATCGATCTTATCAATGTACTTATCGGTCAGCTTCTGAACCTTCTCCTCCAGATTCTTAAGCTCATCCTCGGAAATCTCGTTATCCTTGTTCTGCTTCTTTAATGCGTCATTGGCATCTCTGCGGATATTCCGAACAGCTACCTTGGCATTCTCGCCCTTCTTCTTAATATCCTTCGCCATTTCCTTACGACGATCCTCTGTTAATTCCGGGAAATTAAGCCGTACAGCCTTACCATCATTATTCGGAGTAATTCCAAGGTCTGAGCACATGATCGCCTTCTCGATCTCCTTGATCATAGATGCTTCCCATGGCTGGATCATCAAGGTTCTCGGCTCCGGAACAGAGATATTCGCTACCTGCTGCAGCGGTGTCGGCTGTCCATAATAATCTACACGGATCTTATCTAACACATGAGGATTTGCACGACCTGCACGGATCCCGGCAAATTCACTGAGCAGACTGTCTAATGATTTTTCCATTCGTTCTTCATACTGTGTCAACATAATTAATCCTCCTAATATATGTATTATAATGACGCTACCTTTATAACCGGATCAGACTTTGATCCTATATGATCATGCCCGTATTAATGTACCGGTAAAGGTTCCGGTCATTGCTTCCACAATCTTATTATCTCCCTGCAAACCAAAGAGCTTCATCGGCATATGATTCTCCGAAGCTAGCACAGCCGCTGACAGATCGATAACACCTAACTTCTGATCAACAATATCCTGCATCTCCATGGTGTCATATTTCTTAGCTGCCGGATTCACCTTCGGATCGGAATCATAGACACCGTCAATCGCCTTACCGGCATAGATCATATCGGCCTCGATCTCAATCGCCATCAGAACCGTCGCCATGTCTGTCGAGAAATACGGATGACCGGTGCCTCCTGCAAAGAAGACAACCGTTCCCTTCGTCAAGGCTTCTACGGCATCTTCCTTCCGGAACAGCCTTGTAATATTCCCACATTCAAACGGTGTCATGATCATTGTAGGGATTCCCTTTGTCCGGAACATCTCTGCCACATAGACACAGTTCATGATCGTAGCAAGAATCCCGATCTGATCGGCTCTCACACGATCCATATGCTCACTGGTCCTTCCACGCCAGAAGTTACCCCCGCCGATCACAATGGCGATCTCTTTCCCGCTGTCTAATGCCTGCTTCACCTGATCTGCAACCGACAGAACCGTTGCCTCGTCAAAGCCTGACTTTTTATCACCTGCCAGAGCTTCCCCGCTCAGCTTTAATAATATACGTTGTTCTTCCATCATGAATTGTTCTTATATCCTTTCTTTTCGTTTATGCAAAGAAGCTCTTTACATCAATATCGGAATAGCACTGTGAACAGAAGCCTTCGATTACCGCGCCATTGTTGATCTGTACAGAACGGGACTTGATATTACCCATAATGACTGCCGTGGAATCCACAATAACAGGACCCTTGACATCCAGATCACCATTTACGGCTCCTGCAATTACCGCAGACTGGGAATCAATATTACCAACGATCACAGATCCAACACCGATCTTCACACTACCTGCTGAGGTGACTTCTCCTTCAATCTTGGCCGCATTCGCATAGATCTCACCGGCATTCACCTTACCGGTAATACTTCCGCTTATGATCAGCTTGCCATAGCAGTTCACATCGCCTTCCACCGTACCTAATATATCCAAAGATCCATCGGTAAACAGATTACCTTCGATCCGTGTTCCCTTCGTAATATAAGTGGTGCTGTCACTGACACCCTCTGCCTCTAAGGAGGCCTTGACAGGATCAATCTTCTCCGGTTCTTCCTTCATGGAACTAATTGCCGGCTCCGGATCCTTAATCGAAGTAATATTGATCACTTTATCATCTGACATAACAGCATCCTCCTTCTGATCATCCACTAAATCCTGTGTTCCTGTCTGATCATCTTCTGTCCAAGGAACATCCGTACTATCTTGTGAAGCAGCATCTCCAGTCGGATCTGCATCCGGCGGAATCGCTTCATCAGCTTCCATTGGAGCATCCGGTTGTACATCATCCGCAGAAACCATCGGTTCCTCAAGCAGATCACTCACTCCTAACGCTGCCTGCTCCTCTGGCTTCAGCATATCCGCAAATTCCATCTGTTCATACGGCAGTCCATCCCCGGAAGGCTGATCCACCTGCTCTTCCGCTTCCATACGTTCCGAATTCGCCAGAAATACATTCTCTTCTTCATAGGATTCCGGTTCATCAGAAGCCATCGGTTCCTTCGATGCAAATACATCCTGATTCTCCAGATCCTCAACCTGAATATTGCCGGAAAGCAGATTGGCAAGAGAATCCATATCCGATTCATATCCGGAGGAGGAATCATCAAGATCCACATCGTCCAGCTCCAACTCATCCAGATCATCGAAGTCCAGTTCATCCAGATCATCCATCATCTCGTCCTCATTCCTACGTCCGGCAGAGCTTACCGTCTGGTCTGCGGCACCTTGTTCATCAGAAGCTTCCAAAGAATCCATGGTATTAATATAATCTTCTCCGGCGTCCTCGTCTAAGGTGTTCACCATATCCTCGTCATCATATTCATTTGCCATCTCTTCATTGCCGGGGATCAGTTCATTCACCGCCTGCTTCATATCATTTTTGAAATCCTTAAAAAATCCCATACTTTCCTCCTTGTTCATCTCCGGTTGAGATGATCCTCTTATAGTATATCCGAAACTGTATTTTAATACAATCCTGCAAGTCCTGCCTGGGTATAGAGCAGCTCCACCAGATTGGACAGATGAATGACCCGTATCAGAAGATATATATTCAGACCTACGGATATCAGGATCAATAATAACAGGCTGACAATGATCACTGTCTTCAACCGATTGATCCGTGCGCGCCTTCGCTCCCGATCGGAGCGATTGGATATAGGTTTTATATTATCTGATTCTTCCATGCTTTACTTCCTTATCTTCCCCTGCTTTCTTTAATCGTCCATGCAGATTCTTATATGCAGACTCATTCATACAGATTCTTATATGCAGA
>CACZRT010000153.1 GCA_902783585.1 uncultured Lachnospiraceae bacterium
AAAGACAATCTCTCCATTCTCTGTCAGGAACATATCCACGCGGGCAAAGCCCTTGCATCCCAAGGTCTGATAGATCCTCCATGCCGTATTCTTGATCTGCTCCGCCGAATCCTCATCAATTCTTGCCGGAACATGGATCGCGGAGGTCTTCAAGGTATATTTCTCGGTGAAATCAAAGAATCCACTTTGCAGCTCGATCTCATCTACCTCTCCGACTGTCAATTCGTCATTTCCCATCACTGCACATCCGACCTCAAAGCCGGTAATCGCCTCCTCCACGATCACCGTATCATCATATTGGAATGCCAGACGGATCGCATCCGCAAGCTCCGTGCGTTTACAGACTTTGGTAACGCCATACGAAGAGCCTGCCTTCACCGGCTTGACAAATAACGGATACCCAATCGATTCCGCCTGGTAGACCGCATTCGATATCAGAGCCGAAGAAATCTTATAGGCTACTTCATTAGAATGATCTAAGTCTTGATACCCTTGAGCCTTAGCAGCCCTATCATCTTCATTTTGAACACCATGATATTCAACCTGTATATCCGTCAGAACAAAAGATTTCGGTACAAGAATCCCCGTCTCCGACACCAGCTTATGCGCGCGGTCTTTATCCATACATAACGAAGAAGCAAGCACACCGCATCCGATTACCGGAATCCCCGCCAGTTCGAACATCCCCTGTACCGTTCCATCCTCACCATTACGTCCGTGAAGCACAGGAAATACAGCATCCACAGGTATCTTCCGCATGAATGCTCCATCCTCTGTATAAACCATCAGGCAGGACTCCTGACGATTCGGACAGACGGCGACTGGAATGTTTGTTTTCAAACCGCACCACGTATCCTCCGAAATCCGGTCTGTCTCTCCCAGATACAGATACCAATCGCCGCTTTGGGTAATTCCAATCAGCACCGGTAAGTACTCCTTCTGATCCAGATGAGAGATCACTGCATATGCCGATTGCAGAGAAACACTATATTCCGAAGAACACCCCCCGAACAGGATTGCAATTCGCTTTCGGGAATCCTGTATGATGGACTCCAGTTTATCTGCAATCTCTTTCTGTTCGCTCCTTTCCGACTCTCTCCTATAGGTTGCATTCGGTGCCTTTGAAAATAATTGTAGATTCATGTGATAATCCTTTCTCCCGTTTCCTCTGGGTATCCATAGCTTGGATCAGACCAAAAATCCGCCTGTCCTGATATTCCAAGCATACCAAAAACAAACGGATCAATGTTTAACATAACATGTTGATATTCCTAAGAAAAACCGCAGAATTATGATACATTCCTGCGAAAAAATGAAGGAACCATACACCGATTTTATGAGAAAAAAATAAGAGAATCTTACGACGTCGTAAGATTCTCTCGAACTGTCTATTAATTATGCCAGATCCTGACTCAATATCCCCTACAGGATCTCCACCTGACATTGCCGCATGGTTGTAATTGCCGCTTCGTGAGTCTCAGGAGTAACTCCGGCACAGCAGGAAGGATCAACACTGACCTTGATCTCCGGATACAGCGCTTTGATGATCAGTGCATTGGATACTACACAAATATCTGTGCATAAGCCGACCAATTCCACCTCTTCCAGATCGTAATCCTTCCAGTTGGTATAACCAAAGCTTGGCTTATCAATATAGATGGCACCTTCTACAGATAGTCCGTCTGCAATCTTCCAGCCTTCCGTTCCGACGATGCAGTGCTCCACCGGAAGATGTCTGCCTTCATTGGTTTCCAGATAATTCTGCTGATGGGTATCTCTGGTGAAGATGATCTCATCGCCATTTGCCTGATACCCGGCAATTTTCCGCCGCACATTCTCAACGATTGCCTCTGCTTCCTTCGTTCCCAGAGAGCCATCGATAAAGTCATTCTGCATATCCACTACGATCAATGTCTTTTTCATATATTTAACCTTTCCTATTCTTCCTCACAGAAACAATCACGCTCTGTCGGATCTTGAAGTCCCTCTTAAAACCATCATCTGCTCAATATTTCCCGCGCTTATTCCGTCAATCATGGTTGATGATCATTGTTTACCATCCGATCGGCATGAAGCTTGATTACAGATAATTCTTCCGAAGCTCTTCACCGGACAACGGACTGAGCAGTGCCGGCGGTACATCGAATACAGTTCTGCAGCCGGTCTCGCCATTTGCAGAGAGCTTATAAGCGGCTCTTGCATAAGCCAGAATTACTGCACCGGTAAATTCCGGATTGGAATCCAGCTTCAGATTATATTCTATGATATGCTTATGCTCCTTCTCGAATCCGGTCACTCCGCTGCGGATTACGAAGCCGCCATGCGGAAGTCCGCTGTGATCACGCTTCAATTCTTCTTCTGTAATGAAATGTACGGTTGTATCATACTCATCAAAATAATTAGGCATGGTCTTGATCGCATTCTCAATGGCAGCAAGATCAGCGCCCTCTTCCGCAACTACAAAGCATTCTCTTGTATGCTTCTCTCTGGTGGTCAGTGTCGGATTCTCGCCGCTTCTTACACGTTCTACTGCCGCATCCACAGGAATGGTATACTGTCTGGCATCCTTCACTCCCTCGATCCGACGGATCGCATCGGAATGTCCCTGACTGACACCCTTCCCCCAGAAGGTATAATTCTCTCCCTCCGGCAGAATTGCAGTGGATAACATACGAAGCAGGGAGAACATTCCCGGATCCCAGCCCACGGAAATGATACCGATATGACCGGACTTCTTAGCAGCATCGTCCACATTCGCATAATGCTCCGGAATCCTCGCATGCGTGTCAAAGCTGTCGATCACATTGAACAATTCGGCATATTTCGGCGTCTGTACCGGAAGATCTGTAGCACTGCCGCCACCTAAGACCAGAACATCAATCTTATCCGTCCATTTCTCAATCTCATCCACAGAGCAAACCGGAACGCCTTCTGTTCGTATCTGAACGCCTGCCGGATCCCGTCTTGTAAAGACCGCCACCAGCTCTGTGTCGCTGCTCTGCCTGATCGCGCTTTCCACTCCCCGTGATAGATTACCATATCCTAAGATACCAATTCGAATACTCATGTTTTTGTGTCCTCCTTACCATATGTCCGTCTCTCAATATTGGCAACACCATATGCCGTCGGATATCCGGATCAGATATCATATAAAAGTATATATATCAATATCTTCAATCATCCAGGCGTTCTCTGTGTATTACCATATATAAAAAAGATATATCATTTCTGTACAAAAAACAACCCATAATTCGTCCGAAAATTCATGCAGGATTCGTAATGAATTTCCTTGACGATGACCACAAATTATAATAAAATTTACTTATAAGTTTTATGCTCGAAGAAGGATTGAGAAGGCATAATACACCGGATTTACGTATCTAGATATGAAGGAGGGTTATCATGAAAATACAGGACTTTGCAGATATGAAACAGTTTGAACAGATCATGGCAAACTGGGCGACTGCTACCGGACTGGCCACTGTTGCTGTCGGAGCAGATGGTAAATATATATCCGAATGTTATAATTTTACGGATTTCTGCATTAAGCTGACACGGGGAAGCGCAGAGGGAAAGCGACGCTGTGAGAAATGTGATGCAGAAGGCTGCGGCGTCTATCATTGTCACGCCGGATTGGTAGACTTTGGAATCCCATTGGAATTAAAGAACGGTACTGTCCTTGGCTCTGTCATTGGGGGACAGGTGCTTCCGCAGGATCCGGACGACGAAGAATTCCGAAGGGTTGCAAGAGAGCTTAATATCAACGAAGAGGAATACATCCGGGCATTACATAAGGTCAATGTCCGCACAGAGGCCCAGATCCAGGCGTCCGCCAAGCTGTTGGGCGAGGTATTAAATAATTTCATCAATGCAGAATATAATGAGAAGTATAATGGTAATCTGATTGAGCACCTGACCTCCGGTGTGAAGCAGTGTGAGGACTATGTGAAGAATATTCAGGAGAACTCCAAGCATCTGGACGATATTCAGAAGAAACAGAATATCCTTGCATTAAATGCCAGCATTGAAGCAGCACGTGCCGGTGATGCAGGACGGGGCTTTGCCGTTGTCGCACAGGAGGTTGGCAAATTAGCGAAGAACTGTACCGAGCTCAACAACGAGATCTCGGTAAATGTCACCAGCATCTCTCAGGTTATTCACGATATGACCAAGACCCGACAGGATCTGCAATAAGAATGAATCCCCCATGACCTATTCGCATCTTAGGACATGGGGGATTATTATATTATCCTCTGAAATCAAAGTTCTGTCCGGTATATTTCTCGGCTTCTGCCTGAACACCGGAGCTTGTATAAGCATGATCCTGAACCTTAGCTAACAGTTCTTCCATAGAATCTGCCTGAATCTCGATGTATTCCTTATCAACGTCATCTTCAACATCATCTGTATTCAGATCAGGATTCACAGCCTTCTTAGAATCATTCTTCATCCGTTCCGACCGCTCTTCACGTTCGGTGCGGCTCTTCTCTTTCGCTTTTTCAAGACGGGCTTCCGCAGCCTTCTTCTCCGCAGCCTTCTTGTCCTTGATCTTCTGCTCACGCTTTTCTGCCGCTTTCTTCTCGATCCGCTTTGCCTGATCCTTGGAAGACTTCTCTAAGGTTGCAAAGAAGCTGGTAGTTCCGTCTGAATTCACAGACATACCGAAATTCTTCACATTGGCCCCACTGCTTGTCAGACTGTTCTTCGCTTCTGCCAGCTTAGCCTGTGACATGGCAATGATTCCTTCGTACTTCTTACGATAGGATTCGTCAGTCGCCATTCTCTCTAACTTCTCCTCATCGATGAGCACCACCATCTTATTGGCATTGCCATAGGCTGCTGCATTTGCCTGAACAGACGCTTTCATGTCCTTGCTGACTAAGATGAATTCCGCATTGCCGAACTTCTTCTTCAGGGTGCTGTAATAATCCTTCGCCTTGTCAGACAATTCGACATTACCAATGGACATTCCATAGCCCTCTTTGACAGTCGGAATTAAACAGCTGTCATTATCAAGCGGCGTCCATGTCTTTGTCTTAATGTCAGAACTGGTTACGGAACTTGCGGATTCTGCAGCACCGGATGCACTCGTCTTCGCGCTCCCTGAAGTCGTGGAAGATCCCACCTTCTGATTGGAGCCATTCGACTTCTTCACATCCGACTTCGAATAGCTTTGACTGGTCTGCTGATACGCAGACACACCATAGAAATTAGATCCCATACGCATTACCTCCTTGTAATATTTGCGTGATCCTGACGCTTGCCATCTTATGATGGAACGTCAATCCTGTTACATGTGAAATCCATTTCACATATTAATTACGCCTACGATCTCTTGAATCTAAAGTGCTTATAGAGAATCTTTGTCTGAATCCTTTGTTCAGGTTCTCTAACAGATTCATTATTTAAATACCATACGAATCCGAATGCTATATGATCGTAAGCCGCCACATAAGAGACGAGTAGTCTCCATATTGTATATCGACATTTGCTTCTTAAAAATGAATACATATAAAATGTTTTCAGAAACTTTTTAAAGTGCTTTTTCATTATAACAATATGATCATTCAAAATCCGCCACAACAATCTCCGGATAATTGAAAAGCCGCACGGGAATAGTACTATTACCGATTCCGCGGCTGATGATCATCGTTGTAGAATCCTTCTGAACGATTCCGGATGTGTACTCCGGACGAAAGCCCTGATCCGGAGCCACGAACGGACCGATTCCCGGAAGGATCCACTGACCGCCATGTGCATGCCCTGCCAGAACATAATCCACACCGGCATCCGCATATCTCTGTATATACTGAGGCTCATGCGCGAGCAGGAGCGTTATGAATTCTCTACCCAAAGCTGTCTTTTTGTCCTGTATATTATATCCCGGATTCTGCTCCAAACCATCGTTACGAATATCCTGCTCTTCGATGTCCTGCATAAGCTCCTTCAAAGTGGCATCTCCCAAATTCCGATCCTCAAGCCCGATCAGGTAAAAATCAGGCTCTGCACCACTTATCATCACATATTCATTCGACAGAATATGGACACCCCTCTCGGCAAGTCCGGTATATAATTCCTGCTGTTCCTTCTCCGACAGCCAATACTCATGATTACCTGTGATATAATACGTATCCGCTATTCTTGCAAGCTCCCCGGCCGTATATAGAGCATTTCCAACATCGGTATGATTCGAATCACAGATATCTCCCGTGATCACGATCATATCCGGATCTAATTCCCGTACACGATTAGGGATATAATCCTTATTCCACCACAGACTCGTATTATGAAGATCCGAGACCTGTATGATCCTCTTATCAAAATCCGCATGGATAGCATACTCTGTTACAACCAAATGATTATTCTGATAGGTAACAAAGCAGATCATCAAAATATGCACGATAAACCATACCGGTACCCAGATTCGAAATTTCGGTTTGTGGGTCTTGTGATGCCATACCAACATGCCCAGATAAGAACCGATACTTCCCCCCAGAAATGAATAAAAGAGCAGACTCCGCTCCGGAATTCTCCGTTTGGACTGCTCTGCTTTTCGTTTATCTGCATAATACAGGATAAATGCGATTATATTGATGATCACATAATAAATTAATGCATATTGCCAGAACTGCATAGTCCTTCTCCACCTTTATGAATAACCCTTCATCGATACTGCTTTCTCAACGATCATTAAGAACCGGGATATTCAGATCAGCTTCCCGAATATCCCTTCATCTTGTCCTCTGCTGCCTGCTCATCATCAATTATCAGACAGTCATATTTCATGTTCGCGTCCTCTTATACTACTCAACCAGCTTCTTGTTTTCCTCCATGATCTCCCGCACTCGATCCTGATTCTCTACAAACAGCTTTGCAAGGATCGGGTCAAAATGCGTCCCTTCTCCCTCTTCAATGATCTTCATTGCTTCTTCAAAGGTAAACGCCTTCTTATAGCTCCGGTTTGATACCAGTGCATCAAAGACATCGGAAATCGCCATGATCCGGGCAGATAACGGAATATCCTCTCCGGCAAGTCCCATCGGATAACCGCTTCCATCCCATTTCTCATGATGATACGTGGCAAGATTCAACGCCTCCTTCAGATAACCGGTATCCGTTGTCAGCTTCATCGCACTCTCAATAACTTCCTTACCTGCAAGCGTATGATTCTTCATGATCTCGAATTCCTCATCCGTCAGTCTTGCCGGCTTATTCAGGATCACATCCGATACCTTGATCTTACCGACATCATGAAGCGGCGCAGAATTACATACATCCTGAATATATTCATCCGTAAGCATTTCCGGATAGACATTCTGCTCCTTCATCAGCTGCAGGATCAGCTTCACATAAGCCGCCGTCTTACGGACATGGTCGCCGGTACATTTATCACGGCTCTCCACCAGATCCGCCAGAATATAGATCAGGCCGTTCTGCATATGAGAGATCTCTTCGCCCTTCTTCTGGACATCATCAATATAACCAACCGTTTGACTCATGGTCATGGAAAGGGATTCGTACAGGTTCTCGATCTCATCTCCCGTGGCGATCTGTAATGATTCCAGACGCTCCACGCCGGCTCCCAATGCTTCCTCACTGTCAAAGGCAAACTTTCTGGCCGCAAACGTCATGGCATCCAACGGATAGATCAGATGATAATCCGACAGCCACATACAGAATACTAAGATCAGAATAAAGAAACCGATAAACAAGGTTGCAACCTTCGTCAGGAAGCGGACTCTGTCTAACCGCACATTCTCCATATTGATATCCGTGCAGGCATAGCATACACAATTACCATCCGAGTCAAATACCGGTTCATAATCTGTAAGCAGCCAACCGTAGGTGTCATCCGTTACGATTGGATCGATATTCTCTCCGGCAAGCAATGGAGCGATCAACTCCGAAAAAGAATCATCAAACGGAACCACCTCACCCAGATCTGCCCCCTCCAGACCATCCGTATCCAGGTCAAATATGACATGACAGCCATCCGGCTGAATCTGATAAACATAGATATATTCAATATAAGGGGAGCTGTTCCGGATACTGTACAGACGCTGTTCTGTTTCCTGATAATCCTCGGAATCCGGTCCTTCTTCCAGATAATCATTAACCCGGTCGGCATCAATAACGCTTCTGACCAGACATGCCACATTCTTACCGGTAAAGGTATACTGTTCAATTGCCGCCTGTCTATAGAGAATATAACTGATGACTGTTGTTACGGAAGCGATAAATGTCATTACAATAGCAATGATCAGAATGATCTTCGTCCGAAGGGAAGTCCCCCGCGTGTCATTCTCTCTGGAATGCTTCATCTCCTCCTTAGAGAGCGGTTTTTGCCGCCAATTGGTAAGCTCAAGAGTAGACTTATACCGATCCGGCAGCAGTTTCAAAATGAAGAATACGATCAATACCGTAATTGCTTTGTCGATCAGATCAATGACTACATCCGAGATCATCTGCGCCCAGAAGACACTAAGTGTCCCACGTTCCAAAAGCGTCGCGGCAAATGGTGCCGAGATTCCCTCTCCCATACCGAACCCATACAGCAGGTAGGTTAGAATGGAGCCGAGAAATCCTCCTAAAAATGTGAAAACAGGAATCGTAAGAAGTACTTTCCAGAACTTATCAAAGAAGCCTTTTTTAGCCATAAAGGAACCGGCCAAAGCGATCAAAACGCTGATCACCGCATAATAAGCAGTCGAAGGATCGCCTGCCCAATTCACTAGATTCGTCATATATCCGACCACGATACCCGGCAGAAAGCCGCCCAGAACAGCCGCCAGAAGCGTACCGATATTATCAATGTAAAGCGGCAGTCCCAACGCCCGCACAAGACGGTTCATTACAACATTGATCAGCACACATAATATATAGAATAATAGCAATCGAACGATTTTTCTTGTTCGCGATGGTGCCGCGGTTTTATCAGACATAACAATCCCCTTTCCATAACTAACTCGATGCCTCTTTTTCATAAGCGATGAGTTTTTTATAATATAGACAAGCGCATAAGCGACGAGCACCTCAAAACCTTCGGTTTTTCGGTGTCCGTTGCACTCGAATGTCCACGATCATACGGCAACAGACATGTAAACATGTCGTTGCCCATGATCGTGTTCGCTCTCGTCGCTTATGCGCTCATTATATCATCTTTGTTTTAAAATGAAAAGAACGGCGTTAGTGTATGTGTCAGATATAACCATTTCTTCTCTTAAAGAATTCCTCCAGTTTATCAAGCAGCCCCTGCTTATCGATCGTCTTTAAGAGATAGTCTGCAGGTTTCAGTCCGACCACCGACATGACACTCTCCCTGTCGCCGTGCCCTGTCAGGAACATGACCGGAATCTGATCGGTTTCCGAATCATTTTTTAACATAGACAGCACCTGCGGACCATCCGCGATCGGCATTTCATAGTCAAGCAGCACAAGATCCGCCTGGTTCTTGGCAAGATAGGATATTGCCTGAATTCCGCTTCCCGCCATTCCTACATGATAGGTATCCTTCAGCCATTCATACACCGTCCGCATATAAGTGATATCATCATCCACGATCAATATCGTCTTCTTGCGCTTCTCGCCCGTATTCTCCTCCATATATCTGAGTACACACTGCATCAAATCATCCATACTGAGCGGACGCTTGAACCACCTAAGGATCAGCATCTCCGGAATCGTTTTCAGGACATGTTCATATTCTGACGTTTCCCCGATCACGATCATCCGGCGGTCCAAATCATTCATCATATCCTTCAGATAGACCAATCGATCGGTCATATCCTCTATTCCCTCACTCATGAACAAGATTACAAGCTCAATTTGATCCCGTTCTTTTTCAAGCTCATTAATGGCTCCGTGAAACATGCTGACAGAAAATCCCTGTTCTTCGATTTTCTTGATCACACTCCGCTCCAGAAAGCCCTCCATAGGACTTACCACAAGAATCTTTCCCTGCATATCATTTCCACCGTTCATCCTTGCCACCTCTTTCCTTTTCGTACTCTATATTCGATTCAGGACCGCGTCTATCTCCCTGTTAATTCCTTCCCAATTTAGCTCCATCAGAAGCTCTTCTATCCTTTGAATAAGCCCTTCATCCTCCGGTGACAGCCGATAGTTATGGAGATCCTGCAGGATACCTTCCATCAATCCGAAGTCCATACTGTCCACAATCTCCGACATCGTCTGAAGTGCATCCTTCCGAAGCTCCTCCGTAAGCAGCTTACGATCCTTCTTCTCTCCGTCCAGCAGAGAAAGCCGCGCATTCAGATCCCGGTACATTCTGAGCAGGATACCGGTATTATCATGAATGATATCTTCTTTTCCCGACTTACCTGCCGCCTCTAATTCCTTAGCCAGATCTGACAACGCATCTGCCCCAATGATTCGCGCAGAACTCTTTAAAGCATGTACCTTAATCGTATAATTCACCAGATCCCTCTCATTATACAGCTTCTCAATCTCATCTGCCTTAGAGTCTGCAGTCTGATGAAATGTCCTAAGAACCGATAAGTAGCTTTCAATAGAACCGCAGTTGCGAATTCCCAGCTCTGTATGTAATTCCGGAATCTCGGAGATCCACGAAGGCATATCCATCTCAGCATCGGAAACCGGTTCATTTTTCCCGAATAATGCTCTGTC
>CACZRT010000154.1 GCA_902783585.1 uncultured Lachnospiraceae bacterium
CGGCGCAGAAGCTCGGTTGACAAACCATCGGTATCTGCAAGCAGGTGGTCGATACGGCTAAGCATGGGGAGGGTATCGGTAAAGCAGGAATTGAATAGATGATTTCCCTGCTCCAGATGCCAGCGTTCCTCTGCGATCTGAATGTTCTCCCGGAGCTTTTGATTGGTATCGATAAGCTCGCGGTTTGTCTGTGACGTCTGTTTCATGATGGAATGAATGTCATGTATATCATGTGCATAGTAAGCATATCCGCCGGGAATGTCTTGCAGATGAAGCTCCTGCTCGTTCTCGGTAATCAGAGTGCCTTCGTTGATCAGCTGTCCCATCTCCTCTTTTGACAGAATATGAGAGGAACCGGAAGAATACCGGATCACTCCCTCATGATCTAGGATCTGCATATTCATTCCGGATTGCCGGAAACCCCATTCAAAATCGCTATTTGTAGGGATTAACCCATAATACATCAGGGTATCGATGATGACAGCGGTTGCAATGCAATAGGCAGGCGCCAGTTGAACGAAGCTTCCGAATGGTTTGATTAAGATATATAAAACCGCATATAGAATTCCGATCATCAGAAGAATGTATGGTAATGGAAGAACACGTCCTGCAAATAAGGGCTTGCCGCTGCGATATATGTTATGAAAGGTAAGCAGGATGAGCAGGATGATCCATGTGGGAATAAAATAATACATGAGTCCACGAGAATAATCTCCGGTAATTACCCAGTCGTCAGCAAGACGGAAGATCAACTGATGATGATTATTCGTCAGTACTAATACAAGCAGAATGAAGGCTGGGATCATCCATATATATTGGATGGGCTTAAGCGTATAGTTCTCCGGTTTTCCCAGATACTGGGACGCCATCAATGCCAGAAGCGGGATTGTCAGCATAGGAATATAGTATAGATACCAAGAAAAGCTGTCATAGAAAGCAAGTCCCTTTACCGCAGTTCTGCGCAGAGTATGAAAGAACATAAACAACAGCATACTGACAGCACTCCAGAGGATATAGCTCCGGATCGGTCGATACAGGATTCGCCGATAACAATTCACGCCCCAGATTCCGATCAGGATCGCGCTGCAGCCAAACATCATTAGATTAGAGATTTTATTTAGCGGCTGTTCGGAAGATGTCGTGAATGCGATCGTCTTGAAAGCAAGATAAGCAAGAACGAAGAATGCTATCAGTATGTAATTTGGCAGGCTGCGCTTGATCGTATGTTTCATATTCCGGTTCTTATGATATTCTTAGCTATAATGGTATAGATAAAAAGAAGCAGTCAATAATCTTAAGGTTCTGATGGTATTAACTCATAGAAGCAGTCAATAATCTTAAGGTTCTAACGGTATTAACTCATAGAAGCTGTCATCATCATAATGATCCAGAATGAGGCAGTCATTGCTTAGGTACATAAAGGACCAGACATCATCCGGCTGCTGATAGACAAGCTGCAGACCCCCATTAGCATCTTCTTCGTATAGAGCGTTATAGGTAGTATAGTATGCGTGATGACCAAGGGTATAACCGCCGAATACAGAGGTATCATTGACCCGCAGATTCTCCTCCGGAATATATTCATTGGTACGCAGGTCATAGTATTCCGTGACCAGATCATCACCATCATCAAACATATGAGATACAAGGAAGCCGTTGACACCGTATCCATACTGATAACGGCCTTCATTGTCGGAATCAAAGAGCATGGTGTAACCATTCACTCCGCCACTCATGTAATAGAGAGAAGCAAAGCCGCCGTTGATACTTCCGGTGCAGAACCATACCGTTCCAACAGCTGCGGAAACATTGATACAGGAGGATGTGTTGACAAGAAGATTGCCATCGTAATCATAGATCAGCAGATCGCCCTCGCTGACATCCATCGCCTCCCTGCGGATATAAGTATATCCTCCGGCGCAGTCTGCATAAGCGCTTTCCATGAGTAGCTCGGACTGTCCGTTCTGGGTATTAAAGCGATAGACATCGCCCCATTCATCCAGGACGCCGTATTCCGGGTCCAGTGTGTCGGGTGTTCGCATGTAGATGTAGTCCTTGCCGGCGCCGGTTACATAGCTTCCTTCTATAAAACCATATTCGAGCAATTCTCCGCGGCCGTAATCGTCGGTGACATCGATCCTCCAGAGTTCGCCTTCCGAATTGATATAGTAGAGATCGAAGCCGTCTGTGCATAGGGTCGTATCATCATTTAATTCGGCTTCTACCAGATAAGAGAAGGTATTACCCCCTAATTTGTATATACCATCGGGATATGCCAGGTAGGCAACCTTGTCAAAGCATACGACCTTACCGGACTTGAAGTGTCCTTGTATTGGATATTCATTGAACATATAAGGCGAGTTGGAATAGATATCTCCGTCTCCGGGTCCCGGAACACCGGTATCTTCCTCGGTAGTCGGTGCCTCCGTTTCTGTTGTTGTTGGTTGAACAGCCGGTTCTTCCGTAGTTTTTCCGGAATTCTCTGCCGTGGATGTAGGATCATCTTTCTCCCGACCGAACTTGGAATCAGCGGTAGTGCCTCTCTGACAGCCGGTAAGCAAGAGACATAATGCAGCAGTAAGTAGAATATAATATCGTTTCCTCATAGATAACTCCTCCTGATCATCATATATATCCAATGATGGATAAGACCTCATTTACATAAACATATCATATAATTGTCTTATATTATACAGGAAATTATTAATAATGAACCACCCAAACGGGTAGGAGATGGACGTTCAGATTACTCTACTACCCATTTGGGTGGTGCATTATGGGAACAGATGAAGTATAATATGGACAGTGCTTGTAAGAATGCTTGAATTCCGGTATTTCAAAAGGATAGACACCATAATGGATATGACGGCGGGAGCCGGTCGTGAAGGATTGGAAAAGATAACAGGAACAGGTAAAGGAATATACGAATAAGGAGGAGAATGTATATGGGTTTATTTGATGATCTGAAGCAGGGTGTGAATGCGGCTGCCGGGACGGCGGGAACAGCAGGAGGGAATCGAACGGTTGATGTTGTATTTCCCGCACTTCCGGATACCTTAGAGCAGTTTAGGAGTCTGCCGCAGGCAGCACTTGCAACACCATTTGATACTGCAGCGCTAACGGTAGTTGCTTTGTGCTTCTATCCGAAGGACAGAGAGCTTTCCCTTGCCATGCTGACCGATCTTAAGGGACCTGCGAATCTCAGTGAATACGAGAAGCAGTTCATTCGAGACAGATTCATGGACAAGGATTATGTGCCACGTTCATATTTCAAGGGGGCAGCGCCGCAGAATGATTATGTACCGGCAGAGCCGTATACGATCGCAGTCAGTGAGAATCCGTATTCGTATCAGGATCAAGGATACGCCAAGCTGTATCTGACCTCCGGCGGCGCCGATAGTCCGCGGGCCGTTCAGCTGCGGCAGGCCAAGGACGGCAAGTGGTATCTCTGGGAGCAGTTCCTGCTCGCCGATATCCGCCAGCCGGAAAGCAGCAATCCATGGGCGTAGGAATCATATATCATTCATGTATATAATTGATACGGGAGAGCTTCGGCTCTCCCGTGTTGTTATGTATTCGATGATAAGAGTTTAAGCTTAGATATTCCATCCCTGCAGAGTAGATACTAAGACCGGTACGATCTGCTTCTTCCGTGAGACAACGCCCGGGAGGCAGCAGGTATTCTCGTTCATCTCGACCACGAAGGCCTCTTCTGCAAGGCGTACGGAATCGTCTCCGTAGCAGAGCATGGTGGAGGATTCGTCTAGGATATTGGTCATAACGAAGAAGATCATATCGCACTTGGCCTTCGTATAATTCTGGGACAGATAGATCTGCATCTTTTCCTGTAGATCGTCAAGCTCCTGCTGGTTCATGGAGCTGATCTGTCCGACGCCGATCTCGGTATCTTCTACATGGAAGACCTTGAAATCCTGATAGAGGATCTCGGACGGGGTCTTGCCGGTCAAGTTGCTGCCTGCCGCAAACATATCCATGGCAAAGGTTTCAATGTCGATTCCGGCAAGCTTGGCAAGTGCCATGGCGGCGGATTCATCCATTGGTGTACAGGTTGGAGAACGGAACATCAGGGTATCGGAGAGAATAGCCGCGCACATAAGTCCTGCAATATCCTGCGGCGGTGTAACATGCTGTTCCTGATACATCTGATACAGGATAGTTCCGGTGCAGCCGACCGGCTGATTCCGGAAGTAGACCGGATTGATGGTTTCTAAGGAACCGATCCGGTGATGGTCAATGATCTCTAAGATCTCGGCATTCTCAATGCCATTTACAGCCTGTGATTTCTCATTATGATCGACCAGGATGACCTGCTTTCTCTGCATAGCGAGGAGGTTTCTGCGGGAGACCATACCATAGTAGTGTCCGGTATCATCGACGATCGGGAAATCCCGGTGGCGCAGCTTGGACATGATCTCCTTGGCGCTGTCTACCGTATCATCTAATTCAAAGGTTATTAGATTAGAGTGGCGCATGAAATAACGGATCGGTATACATTGATTCATGATACGCGCGGTGGAGTAGGTATCCTGATAGGTCGTGATAACTACGCATTGATATTCTTCTGCCAGGGCTTTGATCTCGGGAGATACCTTGGCATTCAGGCAGACGATCAGACAGGAAGCGCCCGCAAGTATGGCTTCTCTCTGGGTGTCTTCGCGGTCAACGACGATCACGACATCGTCCTTTTCTACGCAAGCTTCTACGATGTCTACATTCGCGGCTGCGATCATGATCTTGCCGCTTGTCAGTCTGGCATGCGGATTTCCATTTACAAGAGTTCCATTTAATACTTCCAATATATTGCTGATCGGAGTTCTGGCGATTCCAAGGATGGTATTATCATACACGTCCATATAGGACTTGGCGATATCGTTCACGGTGATCAGACCTTCTAAGAGATTGTCGCCCTGCACAATGGGGAGCGTTACAACGTCGTGCTCCTGCATGAGCTTCCATGCGGCATGCAGAGAGATGGAATCGGATACTCCCTTCGTTTCCCGATAATCAATATCGCGGATCTGTACATTTACATCTTCTAAGTATGTCGGGGAATCTACCTGAAAATAGTCCAGAACGTATTTGGTCTCATTATTTAACTTACCGGCACAGTTCGCCTCGTACAGCTTGGTGCGTGTATCGGAAAGATCTTCTTCAAGACCTCTGCCATGCTGCTTGGAATCGAGATGACGGTTATATTCATAGTTCTTCAGATATGTATAAGCGATCGCGGAGCAGATAGAATCTGTATCCGGATTCTTGTGACCGATAATGTGGATCGTGCGTTGTTCCATGAACCTTCCCCCTTATATCAAGTATCTATCATCAATATAACGGATTTGAAGGAGAATGTATAGAGGTTTTAAAATATCCCACATAGTTCACCTGATAGGTTCCGTTCGGGAACAAATGATGATACAGGTCTATAAAGTAATCGTCTGTCATGCTGGCGAGGAAATCCACGACGATCTCGTTCGGGTCGCTATTCATGTAGGCATCCATGTATTCATCAATATTAAAATAATGGGAATACTGATTGGCGTTCTTCAGGTAGTTGATATGATGGGTATACAGTACAGAGTCCGGATCCCTGCTCTCTGCCTGTTTCAGCAGGGCATAGTAGAGATCGTGGAACATTGGGCGGATGTTCTGATCGTACATCTCATTCAGGAGCGGATTATTATAGATGATCTGATAATTCTCTGCCTTGGCATTCACAAGGGCATCATAAACATTCCGATCCATGCTGATATAAGGCTTGCCATAGCTGTGCTCAATGATGCTGACGGTCATATTGTTGATGATCTCAGCGTTGGAGGTGCCAATACTTGCGGAGCTGAATAATTCCTCCGATGGAATTAAGCCGATCTTCATGGCATCCTGCCGGTCCTTGCCGAGATAGGCAATAATATCGCTGATCCGCATGACGCACCCCTCTAAGGTGCAGGGAATCTGCCGTTTATTGGCAGCCGGATCGGTATAGCAGTCCTCTACATTCCGGTCGAATTCGTCAAAGTCGGTTAAGGTCTTCGGGCGGTATTCCTGCTGTTCCATTTCCCCGTTGTGACAGATGATCCCGTCCAATACCTGCAGGCTGATATTACGGCAGATCAGCTTATCAAGAACACGGACACTGTGGACGTTGTGATTGAAGAACCGTCCGGTCTCCGCGTGATAGAGGTCATTTAAGAAGCGCTCTCCGGCATGTCCAAATGGCGTGTGTCCGATGTCGTGCCCAAGGGAGATCGCCTCGATCAGATCAAGATTCAAATTCAGTCCCATACCGATCGTACGGGCAATCCGGGATACGAACTGAACATGGAGCGCCCGGCGGGAGATGTCATCATTCTTATAGCAGGAGATCACCTGTGTCTTATCGGAATACCGGTTGTAATAATTGTTATGCATGATCTTCTCTACATCCATGCAGAAGGCAGGGCGCCAGAGCCGCGGTTTGTCATGTCCGGCATACCGGCGGATGATATCCGTGTCCTTGCAGGCATACGGATTCTCCTTGTGGGCTGCCCGGTCGGCAAGGATCTGTGCTTCGATTTCTTGCGATAATGCTTTGTAGTCTGCCATGAATCTACTCCCTCCACTTAATTGAATATACCAGAGTGTCTATATCAAACAGCTATATCTTGATGGTGTTTTCTGTGATATTCAGGTAATTATTTTTATAGGTTTAAATGTAGCGAATCCAAGGGGGAATGTCAACCGGAAGGAAGGCATATTATAGTGGAAAAAAACTCATGTCGGTGGTATACTAGGAGCATTTAATAAGCTTGTGCGAGTTCTTCATATTGTTTTTAAGAAATGGGAGGTTCTGTGTGGTTGATTTAAGATTAACGGTCCTATGTGACCTGACAAAATATAATTATATAGAGAGTATGGAAGCAGCCGGATTCCCTGACGGTGTTCAGGGCGGGTTTCAGTCCTACAGCGGGGAAACGGTATCTGCACCGGAGGGCAAGGCAGTCCTGGTGATCACGGACAATGCGGGACTTACCGCTCAACTGGTGAAGGAGGAAGCCGATCGTGTCTATGTGGTCTTTGTAGGCGATATTGCGGAGCTTGCCGATATCTATGATTCTGTGTATGAGGTATGGAATCCGGTGGATTCTGCCGAGGTTGTGAAGCTCCGATTCCGCAGGCTCATCAAGAGATTGAAGGACGAGTTCGATCTGTGGTTCTATAAGCAGACACTGCTTGCCACGATCGACAGTGTTCCGGATATGCTGTGGTATAAGCGTATTGATGGAATCCACATGCTGGTAAATGATGCCTTTACCGAGATTGTTCATAAACCGAAGAGCGATATTCATGGAAAGGACCATTTCTACATCTGGGATGTTCCACGTCCGGATGATAGTGAGGAAGAAGGATTTGCCTGCGAGGAGTCGGAGGAGATTGCGATCAGTACCGGTAAGACCTATATCGGAGATGAAGCGGTGAAGACGAGAGAGGGCATGAAACAGCTTACGACCTACAAGACGCCGATCTATGATATGTACGGCAATGTATTCGGAACGGTCGGGGTCGGACATGATGTTACCAATTTCAGCAACCTTGGAATCGAATTATCGATTCTGATTGAAAATATGCCATTTCCTATGACCATCTTCTCGCCGGACTGGAAGGTTGTGCGCATGAACAGCTATTTCAAGGATATCGTCGGTGCAGAGGATGTGGACAGCTTTGATTATCAGGCGTGGAAGGATGCCGTACCGGTTCCGCTGGGCGGACGGAAGGAAGATCCGGACCACCATTCCGTATCCGGAGAATATCAGATTGAAGTAGAGGGAGAGCCAAGAAGATTCATTCATACCGAGCTGGAGATCCGGGATTATTTTGATAATATCACGGGCTATTTCTGTACGATGCGGGATATCACCTATCAGCGCGCATATGAGCAGTCGATCATCAAGGCGGCGAATACGGATATGCTGACGGGGATGTATAACCGGCGGTATTTCTATAATTTCTTAAATAACAATATAGGCAGGGCGTTCCATTTGCTCTATCTGGATCTGGATAACTTCAAGAAGATCAATGACGGCTATGGACATAAGGTCGGAGACGAGGTGCTGATCAAGACTGCCGAAATGATCCAGGAGCAGTTCCCGAATGCCGTGACGGCAAGACTTGGCGGAGATGAGTTCGCGGTTGTGGATGAGTCGGGCAGCAGGAGTGAGATTCAGGATAAGTGCGGCAGGCTGGAGACTCAGGTGCAGGAGGCCTTCGGGCATTATAACTGTGGCCTGTCGATAAGTATCGGAATTACGGAGACCGATGGAAGCATGCAGGATATCGATCGATTATTAAACGCGGGCGATGTTAAGATGTATGAGGTCAAGAGGGAGCATCACAGGCGGGAGAATGGATGAC
>CACZRT010000155.1 GCA_902783585.1 uncultured Lachnospiraceae bacterium
AGCAGTTGATTTCACGACCGATCTTCATTCCCTTGGACAGTTCATTCAGGATGGTACGAAGAATCATATCGAGACGGTCATTGATGTTCAGAATCCTCGAAGGAAGATCATCATGGAGCAGGAGGACAATGATCTGGACGGCATGAATTATCTTGCCGGAAGAACGATTGATTTCATCAATCGTCAGGCTATGAATGGTACGATCCTTGCCCATGTCGATGGTGAGATCCCGAACTTGAAGATCACCCTTCCGCATATGGATGAGTACTGCTTAGGAGAGCTGTTCTACTTCTTCGAGTTCTCATGTGGTGTATCCGGATATGTACTTGGTGTTAATCCATTTAACCAGCCGGGTGTGGAGAGCTACAAGAAGAACATGTTCGCCTTACTTGGCAAGCCGGGCTATGAGGAGCAGAGAGATGCCTTAAGAGCCAGACTGCCGGAGTATGAGAAGTAAAACCTTATATCTAGAATAGTTTTTGAGACGCCTGTTTGAACTTTGATGTCAGACAGGCGTTTTGTTATATTTTCAGGACTTATTCATGTATAATTGAAAGTAATACAATATCATGATAGAATATGCATTATAAATACAAAAAAAGAGGGAAGGATGTATGGATTTAAAGCTGCAATCAGATGATTCTTCTTATGATGATAGACCGCAAAGCGGGTTCCATCTACAGGATTACGAAGCATCAGATCCTCATAGTGTTAGGGAGGATGATCCGGAAGAAGACACGGTATTTATAGCGAATCAATATCATAATGATCAGACATCAAGCTTTTCCAGAGATGATGATCTGACTGTGAAACGAAATGAAATACCGGACGTTGTATATGATATATTGTTCTATGCCGGAGCCGGTCTGATGGCGATCGGTTATTTTGGGGTAGCTTTGTCTGTCGGAAGATTAGGGGCCGGAGCGACTGGTTTATCATCATTAAAAACGATGTTCATCATGGTAGTTCTGGGTAAACTTATGCTTATAGCGGATGCCTTTACTACGTCATTTAGAACTGGTGATCATACTTTGCTTCTTTGGATTTTTTTCTTTGTTCCGGTTTATATTTTGAGACGGACCAGTAATACTGGAGGCTCTATGGCGGTTGCCTGGGTGATTTTCCTTTTGTTTTTGAGTTCTTATGGTTTTACTGTACAGAAACTATATGGAAGTGGTGTAGATTCGTATTATGCCGCATATTCGAATGATAAATACTCTATGAGTGATGATGAGATCATGGCGGATCTTCAAGGAGTCTATTATTCGGAAGATGGGCAGATATATTATTTGTCTCGAATTATAACAGATAATATTACAGATCCGGAGTATCGGGGTGCGAGTGACAAAGCGGGAGATTACAAGAACATAAAAGTAACAGGAACGACTACATTATATGGTAAAAAGCAAAAGATAACGTTGAATATAGGATCCAATACCGGAATCACAGAGATTAAGCTTGGATTCAGAACATATAATGGCAATTCAAGGTTTTCTGAGATATACCATGATATGATAAATAATACGACACCAAATGTCCCGTGATGTAAAAAAGGTTATAGATATTCTCCTGCAAGCCGCCAGGTGCAGTCATTCACATTATAGTAGATCCGAAGATGCTTCTCTCTTCCAAAGACGTGGATGATGCATTCAAAGGGCAGGATTGTATGGGTTGCGATTACGCCGTTCGGCAGTGTGAACTCTCCCTTGTGGGACAGATCCTTGTAGGCCTTGACCATATAGGTCTGGAATTCACCTTCGTCGTCCTGAATCCGGATCTTGATCGGAATAAGGGCGCCATCCCGTGTATGCTGGCAGATGACGTCAATGGGACGGTTATCCGTCTTGTATTCCTTATGGGTTGTATATGAATCCGGCATACCTGCACCTTCTCCCGTTCTTAATAATGAATGTCCTGTAAATTACGGTCAACATAGAAATCGGTATCAAAATAATATGAGGCAGAGCACACCACAAGAGAACAGTTCTTGTGGTGTATTGCTTATTATCTCACTATGTTATGCGTAATATGTATCAAGATAGTATCACTATTATAGAACATACGTTCGAATATGTAAAGTGGTAATTACCGGAAAATATAGTCCAAGTGTTTATCTCTTAAACTGATTAAAGAATCTTGCCATAGGTTCTACAGTATCCGAGAAATCATTGATTGCCTGATTTAATGTCTCAAAGTCGATGTTGTTCATTTTCTCAAC
>CACZRT010000156.1 GCA_902783585.1 uncultured Lachnospiraceae bacterium
ATGTCCAAACTATCCTCTATAATCAAAGACAGCTGACCGCGCAACCGCTGCTATCCCTTTTTCAACTGCCTCATCATAAGAGATATCTTCATATAATAGCTTTTTTGTAATACTGTTATAATCCATTTCATAGAATCTGCCTCGAATAATTTCTTTCAACATCTCAGTAATATTATATTGAGGCTGGGCAGAGGGATTATTCTTAGACAACATTCGATCCTTCCGTACCAAATCAATCAAATCTACCATCGACTTAGATAGTTCGATTTCAGGAAGAATCTTTGCGATATCATATAGGTGTCTGGAATCTCGATCCTGCATATCTTGTATTTTATAGTCACAGACAGCAAATACCTTATCAATAAAAGTTCTTTCCAACGATTGAACTAACATATTAAATTCTGTCGCTTCAAAGGGTATAGGCAACTCAATTCCTTGCTTTACACAAAATGCTCCTATATAGCTTTTGACTTCCCTTACCTCCACCGGATATACTTTTTGATAATAACTGGTTTCAATTATGATTTCCTGCGGAATTCCGGCGAATAATGAATGAAATTCAAACACATATTTATTGTAATTATATCTAGACTGAATCGCATCTGGGTTTGTCAGAAGCAAACCCATTCTGTCTGCAATTTCCATTATAATCTTATTTGATTGTTTCTTTTCAGATTCCGTAGGTCTTATCGTCATCGACAGATCGATATCCTCCGAAAAGCGATTAATGATTCTATATACTTTTGAAAGTGATGTGCCTCCTTTAAATACAAAGGGTAGGGATTCTTTCGATAGTTCATATAAAAACATGGATTGTATTGTATCCTTCTCTACCATTTGTACAGTTCTTTTTTCTTCTCGTGCGACTGTTTCTATAATCTCTTTCCATTCATTTTTATTATCTTTATACCAACTCACGCATTAACCCTCCCTCATATATGTTCCGATACACCTTATCCGGATACAGGGATATGAAGTTTTTCACCATTTCATAATCCAATGCAATATAATCCACATATTTCTTTAATTTCTCCTTCAATTCCGCTCCTGATATTTCACTATATTTATCAATGACTGACATCAGATCCAGAAATTGCAATGCGGATTTGTTCTCCTCAGTAATTGGCGTTACAGGCTGGTAGATGATAATCTGATTACCATCTATATCTTGTTTTCTCTGTTTCGTAGTCGCTTCATTACTGCATACCTCATAGCAAGCCGGATTTTGTGTAGTAAAACCATACATATTTGCCAGCTGCATACCTGTAATATACCCTGAAGTTTGTCCGTTTGCCTTCAAATATCTTTTTTCAATGAATTTATCAATGGAAATTTTTCCCTTAGTTCCCAATATTGTTAAATAGGTCAGATAATACACTCCATTATATAAGCGCTCAATTTTGCCTTCGTCTGTTAACTTCTTCATTTCCAGCCGAAGATAATTCTTCGATTCGCACGGTAATTCATTTAAAAAAATCGGCTCACCATTTTGATAATTTTCAATTATATAATCATATATCATCTTTTCACCGCCTAACAAATAAGAAATGGACTTTTTCACATTTATTATACACAATATAATCTATTTTTCAATAATAAAAACTCTCGGAATACCCTTACAACATTCCCTCCGCAATTTCTAATAATTCCGCTGCTGCCTGTTCATTTTCAATCCGTATCAGATTATCCCAGGCATCCGCTCTTCCTAGTAGATTCATGCCTCCATGCCAGACCAGCTTTCGATCTATTACCGCAAAATGCTCACACTCCTCCTCACTCATTCGGACTACGATTCCATTTTGCTGCATTTCTTCTATCAGAAGATGTAATTCTAAGGTATCATCATATCCGACAAGCTCCGGATTTATGGTGATAACTGTTACTGTAACACCTGCTTCCTGTCGAGATTTCATTAGCTCTATCAGTCGTTCCACTTTACCACGCCTTAATCCCGGACTTGCAATTACTACATCTATATCTGCTTCTATCAGATCCCGTTCAAATGTCTCATCATAATTTCGCTGATCATAAATTGCGCTTACTTGTTGCTTTGGCGCGACAGCCTGTGATAACACCTTGTAGCCAAGCTTCTTATATGTAGTCAGACGGCTCCGATACTGATTATAGAAAATCCGAATATGGGTATCTACATAATCATAGACCATCACAGATATCTTGCCTTCATAAGTTCGGTTAATTCTTCCGATATATTGAGTCAGCCTCCCTTCAAACCGAATTGGTGCCGCAAGCATCAGAGTATCAAGTCTCGGCACATTGAAGCCTTCTCCAATCTTCTGACCTGTTGCAACCAGAATATAAGATTCTGAATCGGGTGTATGAAGCATTTGTTCTCGAATCTCTTGATTTTCTTTTGCAGACTGCTCTCCATATATTAAAAAAACATCCATAGGTTATCTGTATTAGCATCATCATTTTTATATGCATCCTTTTCGTGATTGTCAAAATCAAATACCAAAAATCGACAAGTATTATCCGGAAAAAGAGGATATACTCCTATTACATCTGAGCAATCCTCTTTCATTCCCTGTAAATGCTGCTTGACCATCCACAATTCCAATGGTCTCCATGATCTATATTCACAATCCTCATCACAGAACTTCTTTTCATCGCGCGCTTTCGGACACATTGGATTATTAAAACGATTGACGCATTGAGGATAATAGCCACCATTCTTTCCCCTCTTGGCATATACATCCGTGCGTCCCCAAAAGTACTGGTAGAATTCCTTTGCTGTCTGATCCGTAATATCTAGTGGCATAATCCGCGCCCCTTGATCCTCATCATAAGAATCAGATATTATTCAAATGTTTTTGCCCAAATGCAAACATCCTATCATACGAATCCAATAGATTTGTAAGTATCACATCTCTATCATCATAACGATCAGTATTATATACCCGTACGATACAATCCGTCTTATGATGGGCACAGACGGAACTAATCATGTTATCTGTTCCGAATAAAAGAATTGCTGCAAGTGTAATTCCCTTTTTCCCATTTTCATCCGTCAATATTAGGCTGCTTGTGCGAAGCAGTTCTTCATCCTCCATATCTGCCCACTCATGTGTTGCACCTTCCTCTAAACGCTTTCTGCTTACAGCCATTTTCCTTGCTCTCTCTATCAGATCAGATTGCAAATCTGACACTTGAAAATGAGGGAATACCTTGTTCACATAATAGGTGCTCTGCTTTCTAGCATAACACTGAAATACTAGATCAGAGAAATTAGTGATATCTATATCCGCATCATTATTTCTATCATATATACGATTACTGTTGCGAACCACTGACGGAGATACGGGTATGTGAATATGAATAATATGATATTCGCCGGCTTTCTCCTTCATCGGCTTATGCTCAAAGGTTTCCTTTACTGCTTCCTTCAGTTCTGTTCCATTAAAGTCATATCGGTCAGCCAGAATATAGATATCGTAAAAGTCCTTATATCTGCTGTTGGCATCTCCCAGCGAAACGATAGCTTCAAATTTCTCGGATATCACCGATGAA
>CACZRT010000157.1 GCA_902783585.1 uncultured Lachnospiraceae bacterium
TCGCAGAGCCGCCGAAAGGAAGCTGTTAGCTAAAGCTGACCGGCGGCTCGCGGTGAGCAGGGAAGCTTTAGTTTCCCTGCTCAATCATATTATCTTCTGAACTTGAATTAACCAAGAACAACAACTACTTCATGTGCCTTGCCATCTCCAAATACAGGTACTACATTGCCTTCAATCGCACTGCCGTCAACGGTTACGCTCTTGACACCCTTGCATACATGCGAAGGATTCTGAACGGTAATGTTGTAGGTTGCGTTCCGGAACTGACGAGTTGCGGTAAAGCTTCCCCATACAGCCGGAATAGAAGGATCGATCTTCAAACCGTCATAATCCGGTGTAATACCTAAGATGTACTGTGAAATCGCTACAAAGTTCCATGCAGCAGTACCGGTCAGCCAGCTGTTCTTAGCTTCGCCGGAACGACCTGCATCCTTACCTGCGATCATCTGTGCATATACATAAGGCTCTGTTCTGTGAAGATCAGAGATCTCTTCATTGAATGCAGGAGCAATTCTCGCATACCAGTCGAATGCCAGATCACCCTTGCCTGCATAAGCGGCAGCTGCGATCATCCAGGCATTGTTATGACAGAATACACCGGCATTCTCCTTATATCCACCCGGATAGGTTGAGATCTCACCATATTCAATATAATACTTGGTAAATGCAGGATTGTTAAGAACCAGACCGTACTTGCAGCCAAGACGTTCCTCAACTGCAGCAAGTACCTTCTCTGCATATCCTTCTTCCTTACCGATATCGGACATGATACCGAAGCCCTGTGGCTCGATGAAGATCTTACCTTCTTCGTTCTCCTTAGAACCAACCTTTCTTCCAAGGTCATCATAAGCACGCAGGAACCAATCGCCGTCCCAACCTGCATCCATGATATTCTTCTTCATCTTATCGATCTCAGCCTGTGCCTTCTCAGCCTCTGCTGTGTCGCCCTTGTGCTTGCAAAGAGCTACATATTCCGGTCCCGCATAGGTAAATAAGGTTGCAACGAATACAGATTCAGCAACATCTGAGAAGCCTTTGTCGCCATACTTCGGAGAGGTGTAGGTCTGGAAGCTCTCGCCCGGCGTATCGGACCAGCAGGACAGGTTCAAACAGTCATTCCAGTCTGCACGCATGGCAAGTGGAAGACCATGAGGACCAACGCTGTTCGCTACCTTATAGAAGGACTGATGTAAATGATGCATCATAGACTGTGCAAGACTCTCATCATTCCGATATGGAACATTCTCATCTAAGATTGAATAATCGCCCGTCTCTTTGATGTATGCTGCAGTAGAAAGGATCATCCATAATGGATCATCAGAGAAGTTACCGCCAAGGGTGTCATTGCCCTTCTTAGTAAGAGGCTGATACTGATGGAAGCATCCACCATCTTCAAACTGCGTAGCAGCAAGATCCAGGATTCTCTCTCTTGCACGATCCGGAATCTGATGAACGAATCCAAGCAGATCCTGGTTGGAATCACGGAAGCCCATACCACGTCCGATACCGCTCTCAAAATAAGAAGCGGAACGAGACATATTAAAGGTAACCATACACTGATACTGATTCCAGATATTAACCATACGGTCAACCTTCTCATCCGGAGTCTTAACCGTATACTTGGATAACAGATTGATCCAGTCACGCTTTAATGCATCCAGTGCAGCGTCAACCTTGTCGGCAGAATCAAACTGCTCGATCATCTTATATGCTCTGGACTTATTCATAGAACCGTCTGCATTGAATTTCTCTTCAAACGGATTCTCTACATAACCTAAGATGAAGACGAAGTCCTTGGACTCTCCAGGAGACAGGGTAACCTTAATGCTGTGAGAAGCAATCGGAGACCAGCCGTCAGCCTTGGAATTATTGGACTTACCAGCAATAACTGCCTGCGGCTTATCAAAGCCGTTGTATAATCCCATGAAGGATTCGCGGTCGCAGTCATATCCGTCAATCTCTGAATTCACAGTATAGAATGCAAAATGATTACGACGCTCCTTGTATTCTGTCTTATGGAATAAGGTAGATCCTTCTACTTCCACCTCACCGGTATTGAAGTTCCGCTGGAAGTTGGTGGAATCATCCTCTGCATTCCACAAGCACCACTCTAAGAATGAGAATAATACGAATTCCTTCTTGGAAGTACCTTCATTCTTCAAGGAAACCTTCTGAACCTCTCCCTTATAACCATTTGGTACGAAGAAAGTAACCTCAGCCTTTAATTCATTGCTCTTGCCGGAAATCACGGTATAGCCCATACCATGACGGCACTCATAGAAGTCTAATTCTTTCTTGACCGGTGACCAGCCCGGTGACCAGATATTGTCATCTTCATTAATGTAGAAATAACGTCCGCCCATATCAACCGGAACATTATTATAACGATAACGGGTAATTCTACGTAAGCGGGCATCCTTGTAGAAGCTGTAACCGCCTGCGGTGTTGGAAATGAGTGAGAAGAAATCCTGATTGCCTAAGTAGTTGATCCATGGATAAGGAGTCTTAGGGTTCGTGATCACGTACTCCTTGTTTTCATCATCGAAATAACCGAATTTCATATAACTATGTACCTCCCTTGTGTTCTTGCCGACCCATACGGCTTCCATGTCTTTCTTCCTAAAGCGAATGAGCAGGGAAGAAACACATATCTTGTGTCGCGGTGCGACTATACACATTATTATATCTTATGGCGGGTATAAAAACAAGAAAAAGAAGTGGGAATTTATCTTGAATTTCATAATGCATAAAAATAAATAAATGAAAATGACATTCAGCTCCACATAAATAACAGGTGCAATAAAAATACTTGATTTCTGATTTGGGGGGGAGGTACAATAGTGATGTTATATTTAACTTCTGTGTCACAGAAATGAGATATGGAACATTTAATTATGAAATCAGATAAGGAGTGAAGAAGATGAGACAAAAACAACGAGTGACAGCCGTCATCGCAGCATTAGCTATGGTTCTGGCTTCCTTTGTCGGTCTGGCGGCGCCGAAAGAGGTTCATGCGGAAAATACCCTGAATATATCGTTTTCTGACAGCTTCTATAATAAGCTGAAGACGACGGATCCATTGACCGTGAAGCCATATGACGGCGGAATGCCAATTATAGAGATTGACGGTAAAGAGGAGGATGTATTGGGAGTCGATCTGTTTGATTTTTCCGGATTGGATGGATCGGGGAATAATTATGGATATCGACCTTCTGCAATTGCCGGAGTTCGTGAAGCGTCTCCGTCCGCTGTCAGTAACGGTACAGCCGGAAAATGGTGCTGGAGAGTAGAAGTATTCGGTAATCTTACGAAGGAAAGCTATGAGAAGTTCATAGCAATGGATCTGGACAGTGTCACGATTCAGGGGACTACAATTCCGGTTATTGCCAGGGGAGATGGGGCAAGTATAGGACAGAACTTACACGCCAGCGGATATTTTTATGCTTCTTCTTTGGTAGAGAAATCAGATGATAACCCATTTATACATCCGGATATATTTTTGAATATTTATTCCGGCGGAACCAATAATGATGTCTATATGTTTAATTTGAATTATACTGTATATCCGGATATAAGCGACGGGAATCAGAAGGTTCATGCGTTTGTGACAAGATTGTATGAGACATGTTTGGGTCGGGACGCAGAGCTGGGAGGACTTGTGGATTGGTCTAATATCCTGATCAATAAGGAGAGCAGCGGTGCACAAGTGGCATACGGATTTGTGTTCAGCGATGAGTATAAGCAAAAGAATACCTCCGATGAGGAGTTTGTTGAGATGTTATACAACGTCTTCATGGATCGGCCGTCGGATGCAGCCGGCAAAGCAGCCTGGGTATCCGCATTAGAGCAGGGGACATCCAGAGAGAAGGTATTCAGCGGATTTACCGGATCTTCGGAATTCGCAGCAATCTGTGAGTCTTATGGTATTGAGCGGGGAGAAATCTCTCTTTCCCAATCAAGAGATGTGAATGTGGGCGTTACCTCTTTCTGTGCAAGACTATACACACAGGCGCTTGGAAGAAAATTCGATGTTGACGGTCTAAATGCATGGTCGGAGATTATTAATTCCCACCAGTCATCACCGGAGCTGGTTGCCGAGAGCTTCATCAATTCACAGGAATTCATCAATAAGAATCTGAACAACGAAGAATATGTCAAGGTTCTCTACCGAACTTTCCTTGGACGTGAAGCAGACTCAGCCGGTCTGACTGCATGGGTTGGAGTATTGGACTCCGGAACCTCACGCCTGGAGGTTCTTCACGGTTTCTCAAGATCGCCGGAATTTGCAGGAATCCAGGCTTCCTTTGGCTTATAATATAGGACAGGAATTGTGCCAATAGAATAACGGATAGTTAGGAGACTGCCGCTTTGGATCAAAGTGGCAGTCTTTTCTGTTGTATAGTGCCGTCTAGCGAGCGCAGCTTTGAGTAAGTAAGAAATACGATAAAAATATATATTATTATAATGAAATATCAATCAAAATGTGTTATGCTAGGACTAGCTGATATAGAATAGACGCCGTGAAAAAGTGATAGATTTGCGGCAATTAGGAATAGGGAGGTTACTATGAGCAAGTGCAGCATCAAAGCAAAAATAACGGCATGTGTGATAGCCATCAGTATGATCTTCGGTATCGCCATGCTGCCTGCAGAACAGGTCAAGGCGGCGGATTCAACCATCGTTCCGACAGCCAATGATAATCTGGTGTCCAGTTTAAGGAAGTATTCTTATCTTACGGCATTAGACAGTGGTTTTATGAGAGTCTACTATGACGGCACGGCCATCAACATTGAATATTATGATAATTCCTTCAATATTCAAAGTAAGAAGACGGTTGCCATGGAATTACCGAATTGGGGTGGCTTCTATGCTGCTTCGGATGGATATTATTATGTCGCAGAGGGGCAGAATAATCCGGATGAAGTGAATACGCTGGAGGTGATCCGGGTGATCAAGTATGACAAGAACTGGAATCGGGTGAAAGCAGCCGCGATTACAGGCAATACGTCACTCTTTGGCGGAGAGGTTGGCTATCCGTTTCATTACGGATGTGTGGAAATGGCAGAATATGGTGGTAAGCTGTATATTGTAACCGGTCACCGCGGATATGTTGATTCGTCAGTCGGCCAGGGACATCAGGGGTTCTTGATGATCGAGGTAAATAAATCCTCTATGACAGGCAAGATCGTTGACTCTGATCTATGGCATTCCTTTGCGCAATACATTGAGGCGGATGGTTCCAATCTGTATGTGTTAGAGCAAAGTGAGGGCTCGAGATATACCAAGCTTTCCAAATATACAGTCGGAAGCTCTTTGTCCCAGCAATCCATCCCGGTACTAAAATATGGCGGTTCCCGCACTTCAGCATGGGCGATCGCCTGCTATGCCAGTGTGGATGATCTGGCAATATCTACGAACAATATCCTGTGTCTGGGTACTTCCATTGATCAATCACAATATGATAGTGTCAGCTCATCAACCTCACATAATATCTATCTGACCGTGACTCCGAAGTCCAATTTCACGCAAGACTCAACAACAGTGAAATGGCTGACGAATTACAGTGGGGATGGGAAAGGCTTCACAGGTCTTCACATGACGAAGGTGAATAACAACCGGTTCCTGATCTCCTGGGATGAGTGGAAAGAGGAACAGGACGCAGATCCCAACGATCCATTATCTGCATATATTATGCATTATGTATTTGTAGACGGGAATGGTAATAAGCTTAGTCAGGTATATACCGCTGCGGCACCGGTATCCGACTGTCATCCGATCGTGAAGGGGAATAAGATCTATTATTATGCGTCCAATGCAAGCGCGGTTGATTTCTATACGATCGATGCATCAAGCGGAGCATTTGCGAAGAAGGTCTATCGTGTAGCCGGTGAGAATGTGTCCTGGGATTATGATCAGGGCGTTCTTACGATAAGCGGTACCGGAAGTGTGAAGATTGACGGTGAGACGCATTACCGGTATCCGATATCTTCTACAGCAGGCGGTTACAGCTACAGCTCCTATGGCAGTGCATGGACAGCTTTGCGAAAAACCGTGAATAAGATTGTGATCAAGTCCGGAATTACAGATATATCGGAAAAGTCATTTACAGGATTTTCTTCCTTGACAGAGGTGGAGATCCAGCCGGGACTTACCAGTATCGGAAGTCAGGCATTTTATGGTAACAACAGCTTAAGTAAGATAACGATCCCGTCCAGTGTTACAAGCATTGGCGATGATTTCCTGTGGACAGGATATTATTGGGTCGGAAGCGGCGGCCATGTGACCCGTGCAACGGTCTATGCAGAGCAGGGCTCTTATGCGGCACAATATGCGACCGATCATAACATATCCTTAGTGATCGTGAATCCACCATCATCGCAGGATTCGAGCTCATCCTCTGATCAGAGTTCGTCTTCCTATACGGATCCGAATCTGACTCCGACACGGGCATTTGCAACCCGTCTCTATGTAAAATGTCTTGGCCGTGAACCGGAAGAAGCGGGCTTGAATGCATGGGATCAGGCGCTTAGGAACAGAGAGTGCTCCGGCGCGCAGGCGGCTTATGGATTTGTGTTCAGTGAAGAATACAAGCAGAAGAATACCTCCGATAGCGACTTTGTAGAAATGCTGTATAATGTGTTCTTTGATCGTGCGTCGGATGCAGGCGGCAAAGCAGCCTGGGTATCCGCATTAGAGCAGGGGGCATCCAGAGAGAAGGTATTCAGCGGATTTACCGGATCTTCGGAATTTGCAGCTATCTGTGCATCGTATGGTATCGATGCGGGAGAGGTTTCCCTGTCCCAGCCAAGAGATGTGAATATGGGTGTTACCTCCTTCTGTGCAAGATTATATACACAGGCGCTTGGAAGAAAGTTTGATGTGGATGGATTAAATGCCTGGTGTGAAGTCATTAATAATCATCAGGCATCACCGGAGCAGGTAGCAGAAAGCTTCATCAATTCACAGGAATTTATCAATAAGAATCTGAACAATGAAGAATATGTCAAGGTTCTCTATCGGACCTTCCTTGGACGTGAAGCAGATCCGGCCGGACTGGCTGCATGGGTTGGAGTATTGGATTCCGGAACCTCCCGGTTAGATGTTCTGCACGGATTCTCAAGATCGCCGGAATTTGCAGGGATCCAGGCATCATTTGGCCTATAACGATCACATATAAGTATTGATAAAACAAAAAAGGGGTGTCGCCCGGATGATACATTCATCGTAAGCGACAGCCCCTTTTCTGATTCTGATTCAATTGCAAAATAATTATGCTTTCGTGTAGATATGCTGGGTCATGGTCTTGCTCTCACCCGGTGCCAGCTCTGCATATCCGGAATCCTCCGGCGCTAACGGCAGATTCGGTGCGTCGATCATCCATGACATCGGTTCCGGACAGAAATAGCCCTTTTCGCCCCATTCGTTCCAGAGCACCCAGAACTTGTAATCCTTGCAGACTTCATAGCGGATTTCCTTGCCGCTGTCAAGATCGGTAGCCACGGCACCATAGAACGGCTTGCCGTCCATATCGCCTTCTACCGCATAATATACGTCATTATTGATGATTTGCTTAACCGGAACCTGCGATCCCGTAATATATTGACGGTCATGATTGTCCAGCGGAATGATATCCGTGGTCGGCAGACAGCGGTCGTTCAGCTTCCAACGCTCGCCGATCGGAACATACAGACGCATATCCTCCGGCTTGCCATCCGAAGTAAATGGACCCATCATGGTTGTATGCGTGCACACTCCAAATGGCATCTGCACCTGAGACAGATTTGTGAAGGTTTGCTCGTAATTCAATCCGTCTTCCGATAAGGTGAAGGTATATTCTACCTTGAATTTGATCGGCAGATATTGATAAAAATCATCATTCTCATCATACAGATACTCGGTCTTGGCGATCGCTTTCGTCTCCTCGGCGATCACATCCACAACGCTGTGCTGTCTCTTATGCAGGAATCCATGGATCGCATTACCGAGATCCACCTCATTTACCGGAAGATGATAGGTGTGATCACTTGCCTTCAACACACCGCCGTTCAAGCGGTTCGGAAGATAAAGAGAAGGTAATCCGTAGACCTCGGCGGATTGCTTCAGCTCGTCCATGCTAAGCTTCGGATCGTAGCGGAAGATCTCAATATCATGTGCCTCGTCACGAAGACGGATCACGTTGCTTCCAATTCCCGGTGCGATCATTGCCAGATAACCGCCGGCCTTTAATTCGATACAGCTCTCGTTCTTGTAATCAATGATATGTGCAGTAGTAAGTTCCATATATATAGTCCTCCCTGGAATTAATCAATTATTATATGTTTATTATGCCATGAATTATTTGCATAAGCGACGATCACCTCGAAAACTCCGTTTTCTCGGTGTCTACTTTTGTACGCATTTTGACTAGGCTCGAAAAAACCTCGCCAAGTCAAAAAAGTGCGTTGCACTCGAATGTCCACAATCATATGCCAACGGACATATAAATATGTCGTTGTCTATGATTGTGTCCGCTCTCGTCGCTTATGCGCTCATTATACCACACCCATAAGGGAAAATCGACCAAAAATATTCATTTTTTATGGCGAAATATGGTATATTTATGAGTAGTCAAAGCAAGGGTTATGTGTTATCATAATGCTACTGTGCACAAGTGACGAACAGGGATTAGTGATATAGGAGCATATATGATATGCCTTTAAATTATAGACGTAATTATAAGACGATGATGCTGAAAAGAAGGATCATCACGATTTCTGTGGTGGCAACTCTTTTCCTGCTGATATCGGGAACGATAATATATATAAAATATGGAAAACAGAATAATTCCCGGCATTCTTCCGGTGCGGATGACAGGGTTGCGGTGGAAGATACGGAGACAGGGAATACAAGTACCGATGGAGATGGCACTCATTCCGGCGGAGTTGGAAGGGCTGACACGGACAAGCTTGGACTTGCCTTGAAGCGCCCGTTGACGCATATCTATACCATTGGGATTGCCAAGATGCCTACGCCGGATGTGAACCTGGAGTATACCAGATCGACGCAGGCAGTGGATGATTCTTATTTTGAGGATGCTCTGTTTATCGGAGATTCCCGAACAGAAGGCTTTATGATGTATTCCAGCCTTCAGAATATCCATGCATATTGCTCAAAGGGGCTTAGCATTACTAAGATCTATGAGGACGAGATCGTGACCTTAGAGGATGGAAGAACGGTGACGGTTATGGATGCCTTGCGCGAGCAGCACTATAACAAGATCTATATCATGTTCGGTGTAAATGAGCTCGGATGGCCGTTCGATGATCTCTTTGAGGAGCAGTATGCGAAGGTTGTCTATGATATTAAGCAGCTGCAGCCGGATGCTTTGATCTATGTGGAGAATATCATTCCGATCTCTGCGGAACGGTCTGCGTCGGATGAGATCTATAATAATACGAACGTATACCGGTTTAATGCGATTATTGAGAAGATCTGCCGGGATCAGAATGTAATCTATCTGGATGTTGCGTCGGCGCTTGCAGATGAGTCGGGTGCGCTGCCGCCGGGAGCCAGTGTTGACGGAATTCATTGTAATGGTGAATACTGTGATAAATGGCTGGATTATTTGAAGAAGAATACGTATACTGTGAGTGCGGTCAAGGTTGGCGGAGCGGACGGAAATATTCCGGAACGTACCGATACACCGGAGACAGATCCGACGGAGGATCCGAATGCTTCCGATCCTTTGAATGGTGAGGAAAGCTCCGGTTCGGAAATGGATACTTCGGAAACGACAAGCAAAGCGCCGGTGTCGGAATAATTAATCATTCGTAATATGTCAGGAAAGAAGGAAAGAGAGAGATGAAAAAGAAGATTGCATGGATATTGATGTTAGGATGTATGTTGATCGGGCTGTTGTCCGGTTGTGGGAGCTCGACTGCTGTCAATCAGATAGATACCGCTCAGCTTGCGGATGATATCTATCAGGGCGTGACATGGAAGGACCAGATCAGCGAGGTGAATCTGGACAAGGCGTTAAAGCTCTATGGAATCTCGTCGGATGTGATCATTTCCGGTAAGGTCTATATCAGTACGAATGCTACAGCAGAAGAGATCGCGGTCTTCGAAGTGGCAACGGAGGATCAGGTATCAACCGTCCAGACGGCAGTAGAGGATCGGGTTGCTTCCCAGAAGGCTTCCTTTGAAAGCTATAATGCGGAGGAGGTCCCGAAGCTGAATGCTCCATTGATCGTTACCAAGGGACAGTATGTGATCTTAGTTGTATGTGATACGACCTCGGAGGCTAAGACGGTGATCGATAATGCATTTTCCGGGAATTGATCTGGAAGGAGCTTGTCAGATTACCAGTATAGCGGCAGGGATTATTTGCCCGGAAGTCATTCCGGTATGTATGAAAATAGGATCAGAATGTGTCTTCGACAAATGACGGGTTGAAGGCACATTTTTCGTTTTACGGCATATAGTAATGGTATGTCAGACAATTCAGCAGTCGTTTTTTCACGAGAACCGTAAGATTACGGATGTATGAATAAGATACCAGTTCTGCCGATTGCTTTTTCATAGATCAGCCGGCTCATGGGGAATCTGACTGAAGTGCCGTGAGCCGGTTACATAATCTGAAGGATTCTTGACGAACATCTTACATTACGGGAAATATGCGGATTTTTGCGTTGAAATATGCTATACTGTACTTGATTCACTTAGATGAATGGTGAGGAGCAAGCATGAATTATACATATATTCTGGAATGTGGAGATAAGAGCTTATATACCGGATGGACGACGGATCTGAAAAGACGACTGCGTGTACATAATCAGGGAAAAGGTGCCCGATATACCAGATCCCGTCTTCCGGTCCGGCTGCTGTATTATGAGGTTCACTTAACCAAAGAGGAAGCCATGAAGCGGGAATATGCGATCAAGCAGCTGACCCATACACAGAAGATAAATTTGATTGAGCGGGGAACGATCATAGAATGGGAGAACGTAGGGGAACCGGATTTTACGGGGAATTTAAGAGTGCAAGAGAAATAGCGGAGCAGATGAAGCGGAAGAAGAGGCGGCAGCAGAAAAAGCGCGCGCAGATCATAGTGATCGGTATCCTTATGGGGATGCTGGTGGCGTTCTCGATCATTATCGGTTCTGTTTCAATCTATCGTCATGAGAATCCAACCATTGATATAGAACCGTATCTTCCGGAGCGGGTTGCGGACTGGGCCATGATCATGCCGCTTATCTCTGCAGCCGAAGAATTTCCGGAGCTGGATATAGAGGAGAATTATCTGACGGAGAATCCGTATTCCCGACCGGGAACGAAGCTCGGCAAGGTGAAGAAGATCGTGATACATTATACTGCCAATCCCGGAACGGGCGCTCATGCAAACCGGAATTATTTTGAAATGCTGGCGGATGTCGGCGATACGTATGCCAGCAGTCATTTTATCATTGATCTGAATGGGGATATCGTGCAATGTGTTCCGTTAAATGAGATTGCTTATGCTTCCAATGAAGCCAATGCATACAGCATATCGATCGAATGCTGCCATGAAGATGAAGAGGGGGAATTCTCGGACAGCACCTATAACAGCTGTGTTGAGCTTACGGCAAGGCTGTGTGAGTATTATCAATTAGATCCGAAAAAGGATGTCTTACGCCACTATGATATCACAGGAAAAGAGTGTCCGCGGTATTATGTGAAGCACCCGGATGAATGGAATCTGTTCTTAAGTTATGTTGCGAAGGAAATGGGTGAATAAGACGAATCGGAACTGCAGCTGCCGATGGAAGGAGCAACTAAAGCTTGAACCGCAGCTTAACAGGAGCCTTTAATTTCTGTCCGCCCTTAGACTCAACATTCGTCGTAATATTTAAGTAATAGGAGACTCCCTCAGCGTAGGGCTCAGCCGGAGATACTTCGATCGTATTGTTCAGAATGTCATAATGAATATTCGTCTTAATTGTTTCTCCGAATTCACTGGTCAGATACATATTGGTAGAATTCACGGTCGAAGGATTCATAGGCGTACTGAACTTGACCCGCCATATAAAATTACCGGTCTTGAATGCCAGACTTTGATGTACTTTTCTCTTTAAATCTTCCGGGACTTCTTCAATCTCTATGTATTTGCCTGCCATTGTATTCTGCCTCCGAATGTAGTACGATAGTTATACTGTTGCAAATCTATTATAATCAATATCCTGTGAAAAATCAATCATAAGTGGCGATGCCTGACATACAAAGTGGCGATGCCTGACATACACTATTCATGTACAAAGGTCATTCTTGATGAAAAAAAGCAAGAATGAAGGAGATAGGAAATAAACCAGAAGGAGATTGGAAATATGAGAAAGACAAGCTGGAAACCGGGGAATATGCTATATCCACTGCCTGCCGTATTGGTTACGTGCAGGGATCTTAAAGGAAATGAGAATGTCTTAACGATCGCATGGACGGGAACGATCTGTTCGGATCCAGCCATGCTCTACATCTCGGTACGCCCGTCACGTCATTCCTACGGAATGATCAAGGAGACCGGAGAATTCGTTGTGAATCTGACTACGGAGAAGATCGTCAGGGAAACCGATTATTGTGGTGTGCGCTCCGGCAGGGACGAGGATAAGTTTGCTGCAACGGGGCTGACCAAGGGGGAAGCAGAGAAGGTGAATGCTCCGATCATTATGGAAAGCCCGGTCAATATTGAATGCAAGGTAAAGGATATTGTTCCGCTTGGCAGTCACGATATGTTCGTGGCAGAGGTGGTGAATGTGCAGGTGAGCACGGAATACATGGACGAGAAGGGCAGATTTGAGCTTGAGAAAGCGGGGCTTCTTGCGTATTCTCACGGAACCTATTACGGACTATCGGAGCAGATCGGAAGCTTCGGATATTCGGTCAGAAAGAAGTAGCGCATTGTCATATATCAATAATAATAGCCAAAGAGACCGCATATCTTTGTATATTTTGGCGGTTTACAGATCAGATCCTGACTGCTATAATTGTTACAAAATTGTTACATGAAGAATGATCGGGTTATTATCGTAGGAGTTATAGAATGAAGCAACGAAAAAATACAGCGGTTCGCAGACATTTTAAGATCTATCGCAGTCTGCTGATCGCGGCAGGGGTTACATTGCTTGCTTTTCCTGCTGCTTTGGATACTACTAATTATGTGTCTGCCTATGAGCTTCGCTTAAATGGCAAGTCTATGGGAGCTGTCAGCAGTGAGGATATCGCGAAGAATGCGTATAAGGACGCGCGCCTTACCTTGAATTCACAACTGAATACCCTGAATCTGCTGAACGCAGAGATTACATACGAGCCGGTTACGGTTAAGGACGGAGAAGTTCTTAGTCAGCCGGAGCTGGCACAGAAGGTATATGAGGAACTGGCAGATTGTCTGGTATGGGATAAGCAGCTGGCGTATACCTTGAAGATCAATGATTATACTGTCACCATGCGGACGGAGGAGGAGATCCTTGCCTTACTTGAGAAGGTGCAGGGAGAGTATGATACGGACGATGAGTTTATCATTGAGCTGACCTCGGAGAAGAAGGAAGAGGTCGGCAATATCAGCACCAATATCATTAATGCGTCTAAGACGGCGAATAATCCGGATCTTCTCGCTTCCGATGAGGAAGGGAATCGGATCGTGGCGGATGGAGATACGAATGTCGGAGAGGACGGCTTGCTTTCGGTTGATTTTGATGAGGATATCGAGATCATAGCCACCTATGCAAGTGATGACCAGCTGACCGATCTGGAGACTGCATTCGGTGAGATCACCAAGGAGCAGGAAAGCAATGAGATCTATCATGTGGAATCGGGAGACAGCCTGTGGGGAATCGCGGATTCCTACGGTATGTCGATCGATGAACTGCTGGCTATGAATGACGGATTGGAGATCGATTCCAATATTCTGATCGGCGACCAGCTTGTCGTATCGGTACCGAAGCCGGAATTATCGGTTGCAACGAAGGAACAGACGACCTATACCGAGGATTATGAAGCAGAGGTTCAATATATAGATAATGATTCCAGATATGTGGGCGATAATACTGTGATTCAGGAGCCGCAGACCGGCAATCGGACAGTAACGGCGGTCGTAAGCTATCTGAATGGTATGGAGACGGGACGGGAGATTATCAAGCAGCAGGTGAATACCGAGGCGGTTCCGAAGATCGTAGAGCGTGGAACAATGCCGCTTCCGACCTATATTCGTCCGACAACCTACGGATATCTGACCTCCGGATTCGGAGCCCGTTGGGGAACGATCCATAAGGGTCTCGACTTTGGTGTTCCGGTTGGAACCGCAGCAAGAGCCTCCCGCGCGGGAACGGTTGTGGGAGCCGGCTGGATGGGCGGTTATGGATATTGTGTATTGGTGGATCACGGCGACGGTGTCCGTACCCGATACGCACATCTGTCCTCGATCCAGTGCAGTGTCGGTCAGTATGTTCAGCAAGGAGATGTCATTGCCTTGACCGGTAATACCGGAGACAGTACCGGACCGCATATTCATTTTGAGATCATCATTAACGGAACGGCTGTCAATCCGGCGCCGTATCTGGGAATGTAGGAATCTGGGAATAAATGGATTTAAGAATATAAGAGCGTTATATCAATTCATAAGGGGCTGCCGTTTTGATGAAGAATCCATCAAAAATGGCAGCCCCTTACTTATTTACGCATTTCGGACAACATGCTTGATCAGTATAACCAGCTGCTTGGAAATATCATATAATTCAGCATTGTCCGGAAGATCTTCCGGATCAGCCGGGTTATGCCGGTGATCACGTGCAATGTCTTCAAAGCCTCGTTCCAAAGCAGCCCCGTTTCCGGCAAGCATGGCAAGCCCTGCTCCGCTGTCCGCCTGATAGGTTCCCTGCCAACCGGACGCATTCTGCCACTGGAGGCTGGTGCTGATCGTACCATATTGTTCGGTGTGAACGTTGGCTTCAATATGTCCCCGCAGATCGCCACCCTCGATGACTGACAGGTGAATGACATTCCACTGGCCATCGACGGAAAATGGAATCTCAAACTGACTCTGGCGGCTCATTTTCTGCAGGATCTTAAGTCCCGAACGGATCATTTTCATGCTCTGGATATCAAGGGCGGTAATGGAACCGTTGTCCTCCTTCGCCTGTATCTCGGCAGATTGTTTCTCTTCGATGGCAGCGTATGCCTGTTCCATATCAGCGGCAGAGGTCAGATGTTCCTCGATGTGTTCAAGGTCCTCCTCAGCAGATGGTGAATCCTGTACCAGCTCTTGGTAGAGTCTTGTGCCGGACTGCCGGATCTCCTTAGACATATACAGATTCGTCATAGATGGGAAGATTCCTGTATTCTGCATGAACTGATAGTCTGCCATGGTGACCGTCTGCGATGTCAGATCTGCAGCTGCAAGGGAATTCTGTAGCGTTGTATCAGAGAGGATCGCTTCTTCGCTTAGCACGGAATCCAGTGTAAGACCGGTCATGCCGGAATCTGTAGGAGTAAGGTCGTCGGTCAACTGATTCTTAAGTGTTTCAAAGAATTCTTCCAAGGTCGTTCCTTCGGCCGCCTCTGTTGTCATCTCGTCAATTAATTCCGGTGTTATATGGTTGAATACCTGCTCGGTCATCTGTGCTTCGTATGAGATTTGGGCAGATATCTGATTCGAATAGGTACTTTGTGTGATCGCGTCACTAATGCTGGTATCCTGACTGCCGATTTCCAGACCGCCGAAGCTCTCATTTGCAGACAGATCCATACCGGTGCTCCGATTGCTGCGATGTGCGGTCAGGAGATTCTGGAGTGTCAGGGACTGTCCATTCCGTACGACAGTTCCGATGTCCTTTCCCTTGGATTTGGTGATCTTATCCAGCAGACGGTAGATACCGATATAGCCCTTTCTGTCATTCTCACTAATTGCTCCGCGACGATCAAGACGCTGCAGGAATTCGCTGTATTTGCCATCGTCAGCCAGATCCTGTTCCTGAATATAGCTCCGGCTTAATTCATTCAGTTCTTCAATCGGCATATCCAGCGGATTAATGCCATCCTGAACCATATGAAGAACAACGGACGGCTGGAGATTGCGGATCAGGGTCTGTACCGACTGGTCGGCGGCCTTGATCTCTGCGATGTTGGTCTCCGTTAATTCCATTTGGTTATAACCTAAGATCCGGACTGCCCGCTGATTATCTTCTGTAATCGGCAGATCCATATCCTGCAGAATATGATCCACGTTGCGGAAAGCCTTCTGAATGGAATCCCCCATATCACGACGGGGTGCTGTCATAAGCGTCTCATAGGAACTTACCTTGGCAGCAATGGTAAGACTGGTTTCAGAGGTCTCCCGGATCATACCTGCCTGCGCGGTCATTCCCTGTTCATGCAGACGGTTGATGGTGAAGGAGCCGCTGTAATAAGCCGCGGCAAGAGCAGATGCAGGAAGCCCCGGCAGCTCCTTCATCTTGGTATTGGTATCTTCAATGATATGTAACTGGTCTTTTGTTGGCAGAAGATCGTCGGCAAGGAACTGCTGCTTAAGGAAATTCTGCTCCTGATCCTTTAATGCCTGGACAACCTCGGTCAGCTCCTTGGCACGTATCTGAATATCGTCGGTAGCAAGGGTATAGCTTGCTTCCCAAGTCATTTTTAAGCGGATTTCTTCTAACTGACGGTGTGCCGTGATCGCAGAGGTGGTATTCACCTCGGTTGTGATCTGATAGGTGGCCGTGTAAGAATAGGAGGCACTGTAAGCTGACAGATTCTGCAGGGTATAAGGCATACCGGTATTCGCAAATGCGAAGAAGCTGTCGTCGGTAATGGTCTTCAGATCCTTCATGACCTGATCTGCGACCTTGTCTGCAGATGGAAAATACAGATTCATGTTCTGTAAACGGATCGTTGAGAATAAATCCGTCCGATCAGAGGTTTCACGGTCATAGGCAGATGTCTTGTCGTATGTCAATTGGAAAGCGGACTGCTCTGCAAGATAATCCACACTATGATCGGCAGCCTGATCCTCGGAGATTCCGTTATGATTAAGCTCCTGAATGGCAAGGTAGGTGTTCAGGGATTCCGATGTAAGCGGAAGATTCTTCTGGAGAAGGAATTCTGCCGCATTCAGCGTGGTATCCGTGATCTCCTGACCGGCAGTAAGGATTGCGCGCTCCATCTGCGGACGAAGCTGTTCCATTGCAGCAGGATCAAGCTTCGCCGGATTCGGACGCTGCTTGCCGGCATGTCCGGATTTGTAGAGATTATCTGCGGTAAGCGGAAGCTTATTCCGGATCAGATAGGTGGTCTGATCGTCCGTAATAGGGAGCATGTCATTCACTTCTTGTGTAAATGCGCCGATATCATACGTCTGATCTTGTGCAGGATTCTCTCTAACCGGAGATGATGTCCCTGCAGACTCGGATAGTTCAGTTTCATTCAACGGATCCGATGTATAGACAGAGGATGTATCAGAAGCATTCGGAAGAGATATGGTTATGATATGGTCTGCCTGCAGATCCGGATTCTGAAGAAGGATCTGGTGCTTCACACTATCAATGTTTTTTTGCAGCTGTGTTTCCTGCTCCTGTCCGCGCATTTGGCTGACCAGGGTCTTGACAACGGCAAGGTTGGCACTGGATATATCAATGCCCATTTCCCGCAGCTGCTGCTTCTCTTCATCGGTAATGGAATCAGCAAGCAGAGTGGCTTCCTTAGAGAATTCCTGATAATTCGGATTGTTCTCTGCCTGAGACAGCTTTAACTGCTCGACAAAGTTCGCTGTATTTTTCATGATCTCCGTCTGGATGGCGCCGTTATGACTGGTCACCTCCATCTCTTCCTGCGGGATCATTTTCAATGTGATTTCAGAAGAGGAATTACCGGTGATCCGAAGATAGATCTGATCACCCTTGGACACGGAATCGAGAACATCGGAACGAACATGGATCGGTGTTCCGTTCATTTCAACGATCGGGTCTTTGCCGGTCTGCACGACGGTTCCGGTAATAATGTCACCTACCGTACCTAAACTGACAGACGTCTTTCCGGACTGCCCCTGTGCGGCGGCAACAGGAGATAAGCCTTCGCTCTTGCCAAGGCCTGCGCCGGATATTGTATGATGATTGGAATTGTTATATTGATATGTCATAGTATTCCTCCGAAATCAGATATGGTTGTACGAATGTCTAACAAATATTTCGGAAGATAATCATGAAAAGTTTAATTTTCATACAGATCGCTTCGACGGTCGGCTTTCAGTGGAAATGATTCACGATAGGAGAGGGCGACTGCCGGATCGATCTCTGCATATAGAATAGAATCTGCGCAGTGCTCCGGAGTCAGTAGCTTACCATAAGGATCATAGGCAGCAGAGCTTGGAATGTAGTGAATGCCATTCCCGTCACCAACCCGGTTGACGCCAAGCATATAGCACTGATTTTCAATGGCGCGCGCCTTTAAGAGCGTGTACCAATGGTCGATCCGGGATTCCGGCCAGTTGGCGATCAGCAGAATGATGGTCGCCTGCTTGGAGGCGATCTGGAAGATCTCCGGAAACCGGAGGTCATAGCATATAAAGCCGGAAATATCGATCATGAAGGAATTCGGAACGATCGACTGTCCCCATGTGACGGACTGAACCCGGCTGCCGCCTGTATAATGCACAGTCTCTTCTCCATAAGTAAATGGATGCAGCTTGGCATAGTCCATCAGAAGATTTCCCTGGGCGTCAATGATCGCAAGACGGTTCTGGAAGGCGTCCTCCTTCGCAATATATCCGAATGCGATGGTGATGGTATGTTGGGAGGCCAGTGAACGAAAGAATCCGATGTCATCATTCGGATAGAAATGCTCCGGAGACATGGTGAAGCCGGTCAGGGTCATTTCCGGGAATATGATGAGATCACACGATGCGTCGGCAGCCTGCTGTACCAGCGTGGCACAGGTAGTCCGATTGCGCTCCGGGTCTTCCCAGACGATATCCATTTGCGTTAATGCGACTTTCATAGCTGTGTTCCTCCTGCAGTTTATATTATACCATATCCACTAAATTCATGCTTCGTTTTACTCGCATTCATTAAGAGGTTAGGTATGCATTCTCACTAAGCTCATTCTTCACTTCGTTTGAATTCGCTAAGTGATAATAGTATACCACAAAAACAGGAGTGTTAAGATTTTTATTTTTTGCTCCGATATTAATATCACAGGTTAATCAGTTCCGAAAGAGTGAGGTGCAGATCATGAGAATTAATCACAATATTACAGCAATGCTGGCAAATAACACATTGACACATAATGATGATAATATGGCGAAGGCGATTCAGAGATTATCGTCCGGTTATAAGATCAATCATGCAAAGGATGACGCAGCCGGTCTTGCCATTTCCCAGAAGATGCGGACACAGATCCGGGGATTACAGCAGGCAAGAAAGAATTCCGGAGATGGAATATCCGTGATCGAGACTGCAGAGGGTGCGTTAAATGAAGTGCATTCCATGCTGCAGAGAATGAAAGAATTATCCGTGAAAGCGGCAAATGATGTGAACTGCCCTGAGGATCGTCAGACCATTCAGGATGAGATAGATGTCTTGTTAGATGAGATTCAGAGAATTTCTGAAACTACCCAGTTCAACCAGAAAAGCTTGTTGAACGGTGACATTGGCCGGGCAACCTACATCGACACTGGTAGTGTTGTGAAGGGCGTTACTACATTGGAAATTTCAGATTCGGTGAACCTGGATGAGTACAATTTTACCGTGAAGCAGGATGCACGTCAGGCAGTCGCAGTTGGCGGTACCATCAGCATGTCGGAATCGGATACGATTACCGCGGAGCAGGCCGGAACCATTACGATCAATGGAGAATCGATCGAGATCAGTGAAGGCGATACTGCCAATGACGTGTTCACCAAGCTTCAGAATCTGTGTGACTGGACAGGCAATCGGGTATTTACCGTAGACAGTACGGCAAATACGGCAGGGCTTCCGGAGAATGCAGGCTATGAACCGAGCTCGAATGCATTTGGCAATGGTGGACAGCTTGTGATCGTATCGGATTATTACGGTTCCGCAGAGAAGATTGAGATATCCTGCTCAAATGACGATCTTGCGAATATGCTGGGAATTCAGGATAGTACGGTAGTAGGCTCGGATGTAGAGGTTGAGCTTGGCGATGGCTTCTCGCCGACAGCTACGGTCAGCAGTGATGGTAATCTCATCACAATCTCTGACAGCAGTGGATTTGAAATGGTATTCGAAGCCAAGATTGGAGCATGCGGAAGCACATTTACCGATCCGACCATGGGCGGCGATCAGAAGGCAACTGCTACGGGAGGCACCGCATTTGATTCGAAGGTGAATGTGTTGGATGCCGGACAGATGGTATTCCAGATCGGTACTACGGAAGAAGAGACAATGACCGTAACCATTCCGGAAATGTCCATTAAGCGTCTTGGATTATATGATATCAATGTTGTAAACGGTGAGGATGCCCGTGCTGCGATCGATAAGGTGGATAAGGCGATATCTGAAGTATCCGCTGTTCGTGCGAAGTTAGGCGCTTACCAGAACCGGTTAGAGCATACAGAATCCAATTTGGAGATTTCTGAAGAGAGTATGACAACCTCCCTGTCCCGTATCATGGACTGTGATATGGCGGCAGAGATGACCGAATATACACAGCAGAACATTCTGGTCCAGACGGCAACCAATATGCTGTCTAAGGCCAATGCCAGACCGGAAAGTGTACTGCAGTTATTACAACAGGGGTAAGCCGGTGACCATAATATAAGTATATCGGATCATAGATGATGTTCCGTAACAGAATGAATAAAAGACCATGTACGCTGCGATCAAATACGCCGTATATGGTCTTTTTATTTGCTTCCTGTTAGAATCGCGAATATCAGGAATGCCGTATTCCATTCGAAATATGACATCATATTCTATTACAGATATTTCCGGATATCCTTGGCTAAGGAATCCTCTAACCGGATCAGCTTCTTGGCGATATCCTTGGACTGCTCGTCTGCCGCCTTATATTCGTTCAGATATTTATTCAGGGACTTCACACCCATGTTGCAGCCGTCCGTGATCAGATCGGCAACGGTGTGGTCGGTAGGCTTCTGCATGAGCTTGGCATTGGTCTTGATCCATGACATACCCTGCGCGATGGGATTCGGATCCTTACCGTCGTCATGATATTCTCCCAGAAGATGCTGGATCTTGGAGTTCAACTCCTCATGTTCTTCCTTGCAGCGATTTAAGTACTGCTTCAGATTGTCACCGGATACATAGTCCATCACCTCATCAATGGAGGTTACACCCATTTTCACGCCTGCGTCACATTCCCGCAATAACCGGATCGTATCTTGTTCAATCATAGTCTTGTCCTCCTTATATGACTTTTAATATCATTGTGTGCATGATTGAAGTAAAGTATTCAAAAAAAGAATATTAAAAAGATATAAAAAA
>CACZRT010000158.1 GCA_902783585.1 uncultured Lachnospiraceae bacterium
GATTCCAATGCCTTCAGGTATCTGTTGTACTGCGTCTGCTTTACCTCTATGACTTCCTCCAGATTCAGGGATTCCAGATCCTCGATATAGGTATCAAACTCCTGATCGATATCCATGGTTCCGGTAATGAAGCCAACCGAGCTTTCATCCACCTTCTCCTGAATATCCGGCATGTAGAGATTGACCGTATCGCTCTCCTTGCTGGTTGCATAGATATCCGGCCACGGGTGCTTGATATACTGACGCAGTTCTCTGTTGATATCTGCATGCCAGCCTGCCACAAGAATATCTGTAGCCTCAACGGACTGTGCGGCCGGCAGTACAAACGCCGGATTGATACCGAACTGCTGCAGCCAGTCATTATCATTTCCCTGCTCGGTATACTCTCTGCTTCCATCCGAATTAATGATATAGCTTTCGCCTTCGATTCCCCACTGATAGTAATCCTGACAATGCTCGGACATTGCATAATCCAAGAATTTGCAGGCAAGCTCGATCTGTGAGGAATTCGTGTTCACGCCAAACATTCCGGCAAGCGAATTACGACCGACATAGAAGCCGTCATACTCTCCCGAAAGCGGCGCAACTCCAACAAATGCAGTTGCCGCCGTTCCGTCATAATACGGCAGTACATTTGAATACATCATAGACATTGCCCAGCTGTAGTCAAAGCCAACGCCGGTCAGATCCTTTGTCATCCGGTCAATGACCGTGTCTCTGTCGATCGTATTGTATTCCTTCTCCAGAAGACCTTCCTCATACAGGTCATTTAAGAATTGAAGATATGCCTTATAATTCTCCGCATCTGCATAAGCATAGGTAACATTCCCGTCATCATCCGCCTGAAAACCGCTGACAAGATCCAAGCCGAATGCCGGACCGAACATATACGGCAGGAATTCACCGCATACACTCATCGGAATCTCATCGGACGTATCACCATTTCCATTCATATCATGGTCTTTGTAATACCGGAGCATTTCAACAAAATCATCTAAGGTCTCCGGCGCCTCAATACCGGCTTCGTCCAGCCATACCTGATTATACATCAGACATGGTTGATAATCATCTGCCACGTTAATTCCCGGTACATAATAGATATGTCCGTCCTCAGCGGTCAGTTCCGCCTTCTCGATCGGATTCTCTGACAGCCACTTAGTAAAGTTCGGCATATAATCAAAGAATTCATCTAAAGGAACGAAGATTCCCGACTTGATATATACCTGATTCGGATCAGAATCCGGAATCTTGATGATATCCGCATCTGTATTGCCGGAGCTGATGATCTTATCCGCCTCCGTTGCATAATCATCATAATTGATCAGATCCCACTCCGGCTCCACACCGGCCTCCTCAAAGACCTTCAGTACGATCGGAGCCTGTGTGATATCCACCTGCGGATAATTAGAGGTCTGCGCCATTAATTTGATGGAGCCACCCTCTTGCGTGATCGGAGCTTCGCCGGTATAGATATATCCGGAAGAATCTTCGATCGCAGTTGCCTTTTTAATGGCGTCATCCACCAGATTAGTATCTGCCAGTCCCGATCCGGTAGTTGAATCCCCGGAACCTCCCTGTGTGCAGCCGGTAACAGCCGCCAGCGAAAGCGCAAATACGGTTATTATCGATACATATTTCTTTTTCATATTATTCCTCCATCATTTGAATCCATTGGCATTTATCTATTCGATCAGTTATCCGGACAATCATTATTATGATCATCCTTTTAATTGAATAATAATCTCCTCACATGCATCCATATCGATACCCGCAATTGCTTTATACAGAGCCTTGATCTGATCCTGCATAGATTCTTCATAAGCATATTGCTTCATCCGACCGACAACATCCTCCATGCCGTCTAATTCCAGATCCTCACAGCAGGCCGCAAGCTCATCTAAGAATCCGTTCAGGGTCTCCTGATCGATCAACGGCTTATCGGATCCATCCTCTTCCTCATCCGGATAATAGGAAGACATCGCATCAAGCAGCGATCGAAATACTTGAACGGTCGCCTCGGTGTCCGTAAGGATCTTGTCGATATCTCCTGCCTTGCCGGCTTTCTCCAACGCCTCTGCCATATCTCCGAGTTCCATCGCGCCGATCTGTCTGGAGCTGCTCTTAAGCGCATGCACCTTGATCGTATAGTCGGTCCAATCCTGCTTACCATACGCCTCCGTGATTCCCTGTAACCGGTCCTCCCCTGTACGATAATATTCCTCCGCAATCTTATTATACAGCATTGGAGAGCCCAGTGCACGCACAGCCGTTTCCAGATCCAGTCCCTCGATCTGAAGTACGACCTCATTCTCACTCTGGTCACTCTCTGTATCCATTTCGGAGACATCATGCTCGATGATCTTCTCCGGTGACAGCCATTTCTTGATCGCGGTCGTCAGGATCTTGATATCGATTGGTTTACCAACAAAATCGTCCATGCCCGCTTCTTTGAACAGGATACGCGCATCCTCCATGACATTGGCTGACAGCGCGATCACAACCGGCTGATGGATCGCATCCCCGGCAGCGCGGATCATACGTGTTGCGTCAACGCCATCGATTTCCGACATCATATGATCCATAAATACAATATCATATACATTGCTCTTAACCTTATCCACAGCCTCCTGACCGCCGCCGGCCGTATCAAGCTGCACACTGAGCGGTGCCATTAATCCTCCGGCAATGGTTAAGTTGATCGGATTATCATCGACTACCAGAATTCTAGCCTCCGGAGCCGTGAAATCCGGTCGATAGTATTTCTCACTCTCCGAATGCTGCTTCTGCTGGAAGCGGTCACTTAAAAAGTTCACCATCGTCATTGTGATTTCCGGTCTTCGCATAACGTGAAGATTCGGTCTGTCGGATTCGAATTTGGAGGTAATATCGATCAGTATGATTCCCGTTACATCCTTGTGGGATTCCAGAAAATCCTGCATAGAAGAATCATAATCCTTCTCCTCAAAGAACACATAATCCTTCTTTCCGGAAGCCGAATACTCCTTGATCGAACGTAAACGGACTCCTTCTACCCCAAGATTACCCGTCTCTTTCATGAAGACATCTGCCATAATATCTCTATGCGCCAAAACGAATGCACATTTTTCAGAAGCATGCTCCACAACAATATCATTGGTATCATCTATCACCTTCTGCGGAACTGTAAACCAGAAATCAGAGCCCTTGCCGTATTCACTCTCGACTCCGATCTGACCATGCATAGCCTCTACAAGCTTCTGGGAAATGGCAAGCCCAAGTCCGGTCCCCTCTACCGACCGGTTCCGCTTGGAATCTACCTGCTGGAAGCTGACAAACAGCTTATCCATATCCTCTTTCTTGATTCCGATACCGGTATCAATCACATGAAATGTCGTATTCACAACATCAGGGCCGGCCGGCTCGCAAGTGACATGGATACGGACCATTCCCTCCTTTGTGAACTTGATCGCATTATTTGCCAGATTGATCAGTACCTGCCGGATACGCATGACATCTGCATGAAGCACATGCGGCAGACCCGTTTCAACAATGACAAAAAGCTCCAGTGGCTTATCCCCGATCCGTGTACCCAGAACATTCGCAATATCGGCAAGCTCTGTAGCCGGCGTAAAGTCTTCCTCGACGATCTCCATCTTTCCGGATTCAATCTTGGAATAATCCAGAATATCATTAATGATATTGACCAGATTGCGCCCTGAGCTCTGTATCTGCAGCAGATAATCCGTGATCATCTGCGGATCCTTCTCCCGCATGGCGATCTCAGCCATACCGATCACTGCATTCATCGGTGTCCGGATCTCATGACTCATATTTGCCAGGAAATCCGACTTCATCTGACTTGCCCGTTCCAACTCGTCATTTGCCCGTTTCATTGCTTTGATCTGCGTCATGGAACCTGTGGTGTCATGTAGGATATATAAGGTACCGATCCGCTTCTCATTGCCTCCGAGTTCCTGAACTGTCACCTTAAAATAATAATCTTTGTCAGCACCTGTGTATGCTATAACCTCCTGATTCTCCGGATCATAATTGGCAGCGATCCACTCCTCCAGCCTGCTCTTATCATGAAAATCATCCAGCAGCTGCTGATCCAGTGTGTTCTTGACCATATCGTTCAAATGGATCAGATCGTCATACTTATCAAAGAGGATCAGACCATCACTCATATCATTGGCAAATCGGTCTAACGACCAATCCTGCAGACTATCACGGGCATACTTCCCCGTAAAGTACAGGCATAACACGGAAAGCAGATTATACGCCACACCCGGAATCCAGACGGGTGATGAAAAATGCACGGTCAAGCCTTCCGCAACCATGTAGGCAAGGATCATAATGATCAGCGCTGTGTATCTCATTTTGAATATTTTATGGGAATACAGGATACAGACGATAAGCAGACATAAGATCAGGAACATATTAAGATAGGTTGCGATCCGATACGACCGAAAGCTGAATAGAAAGCCGGTATTCTTGGAATCATCTGCCGCAACCCAGAATGCCTTACGGAATGTCATTCTCTTCTGGAACGTGAATATTCTTGCTCCAAAGTAATGACTGATGACCAGATAGGTCTGATAGATACATAGCAGTGCCGGCGCGATCAGGAATAACGCCGTCTTTTTGTAGCGCTCGATCAGAATGATCATCAACATGAACGCAAATAGAAACCACGCGTGCAGGATATAGTAAGGAAGCAGAACCTTAGACGCAGCCTTTGCGTCTCCGACTCCCAGAAGAACGACATAAAACAGATCGCCAACCGCAATCATTGCCGACATAAGAACATAACCGATATTTCTCCTCTTATCTACTACCCCTCTTACGGTACATGCAATAGATACCAAGAACAGTACAATAAACAATACTCTCAACATCCGTATCACCCATTGTCATATCTATGTAACCTATAGATTATGAGCTTTTCCTCATGATTTATGTATATAAATACCTGAATACACACATATACACACATATACACATATATACACATATATACACATAAATATACATAGATTAATCATACTATTCTCTCTATTTTTTGTCAATTATTTGTCTGTTCCCGCAGTGGTTTTCGCAAGGCTTTTTCTGCCACCTTTCGCAAGGGCTGTATTCTTACTTATGCATAGTCTTTCGGCTTATTCCCATGATCATTGTCTGTACTTTTTATATCAAGAGCCGCTCTGACCCTTTCCCTTCTTGTAGAAGGCTGCCGCCTTATCGAATAGCGGAGTAAATGCATTTTGATTATTCAGGCTCTTGACCAGATTCGTCTTACGGATCACAAAATCATCTAAGATCTTCATATAATCCGATTCCTTGATCTCGCCGCGCTCTACCTGTCCCAAGCCCTTTTCCCAGCTTGCAGTGAGCTTAGGCTGTAATAAGGCATTAATGGAATAATAGACGATATCGTAGATCATTTCACCTTTCAGAGTCGGCGTCACTACCTGTGTCTTCTTATTCAGGGTCATATAGTTGATATTTAAGAGCTTCTTAATGATCTCCGCACGGGTGGCACTGGTTCCGATCCCGCTGCCCTTCATATAATCCCGCAGCTCCTCCTCCTCGATATCCGAACCGGCGCGCTCCATGGCAATGACCAGAGAACCGGAGGTGTATCTTGCAGGCGGCTTCGTCTCCCCCTCGCGGATCAGGAAATTCTGTGCCGTCACTTCGCTTCCCTTTTTCAGACCTGCAACAAAGCGGATCAGCTCCGGACTGAACTTGGCATCCTCCTCTTCCTCTTCACCCTTCTTCTTAGAGCTCTTGAACGCATTACCGGCAATCTCCAGATAGCCCTGTTTGTAGAGAACCTTAAAGCTCGCAAAGAACCGCTCCCCATTTCTAAGCAGCGTAAGCGCAGCCTTCTGATACTCGGCAGACGGATAGAAGATACATAAGAACCGCCGTGCAATGATATCATAGACTCCCTTCGCCGTAGCAGAGACAGCATTCAGATTGTTAAGCCCCTGCCCCGTCGGAATGATCGCATAGTGGTCCGTGATCTGCTTATCATTTACGTATTTGGTCTTGGCAATCCCTTGGTAAGACCCGGAATTCAGGATCGTATCAGCATAGCCGGATAGCGGGGCATAACCTTTCAGACCGCCGATATTCTTATGGATCTCCTTACTGACCGCAGTCGATAATACCCTGGCGTCCGTTCTCGGATACGTCACTAATTTCTTCTCATATAATTCCTGTACGATCTGCAGGGTCTGATCCGGACTGATCTTAAACAACCGTGAACAGTCATTCTGCAGATCCGCCAGATTATATAACATCGGCGGATTCTTCTTCTCCACCTTCTTCTCTAACTTCTCCACCTGCATCGCATACGGCTCCGGCTCCTTCATATCCCGGATCAGCGCCTCCGCATCTTCCTTCTTCTTGAAGCCGTTCTCCTTGTATAGCTTTGGTGATTCGAAGTACTTGCTGCCTTCTACCGCTTTCCATTCTGCATCGAAGACATCTCCCTCTGCGTCCACCTGTGCCACCACGCGGTAAAATGGTGTCTTGACAAACTCCCGAATCTCCCGTTCCCGCTGCACCACCATGCCGAGCACACAGGTCATGACCCGTCCGACCGAGATTACGCCGGACTTCTGCTCATTCAGATAATTCCGCACGGTATATCCGTATTTCAGGGTCAGAACCCGCGAGAAATTAATGCCCATCAAATAGTCTTCCTTGGCACGCGAATAAGCCGCCGCGCACAGATTGTCATAGTCCGACAGCGGCCTGGCTTCCCGGATTCCCCTTAAGATCTCCTCCTCTGTCTGCGAATCGATCCATACACGCTTCCGCTCCTTATCCGGAGACACCTGCGCCATCTGATCCACCAGGCGGTATATGTATTCTCCTTCACGCCCCGAGTCAGTGCAGACATAGATACAGGTCACGTCCGGACGATTCAGCAGCCCCTTCACGATCTCGAACTGCTTCGACACGCCATCGATCACCTGGTACTTAAACTCCTCCGGTATAAATGGGATCGATTCCATTTCCCATTTCCTCATCGCCGGATCGTAGACCTCCGGGTAACTCATCGTGATCAGATGTCCCACGCACCATGTCACGATACTGTCTTCATTTTCAATATATCCATCATGATTACCGGAAACCTTCAGTGCCTTGGCAAATTCCTTGGCTACACTCGGTTTCTCGGCGATATATAAATTCTTCAAAGTCTTATTTCACCCCAACCTGTTTTATAAATCCATCTCGCATTTTTAGCAACTGCCAATGTGAGATTAATACATAATATATTACGTGTCAACCGCCAATCCATTTATGCGTTTATCTGATATTTATTCCGTCCAATTCTCGATCACAAGCCGCTCCACGCTCTCAAACTCTCTTGTATTGTTCGTTACAAGAATCAGTCCTTCCGATCTGGCATGTCCGGCAATCTGAATATCCATCGGTCCAATCGGAGTCCCTCTACGCTCCAGCTCTGCCCGAACTCTTCCGGATTCCTCCGCAGCCTTCTCTCCGTAATCCAGAATGGTGATCGGTGATAAGAACAGTGTCAGTGCCAAATGATTGCGTTCCCGTGCCTGACTCTTCTCCACCCCGTACATCAATTCATAATAGGTAATAGATGAGATACAGACCTCTTCCGGTTCATGCTCTAAGAGTCTGTGGATCACCTGATCAGAGCCATGCTTGATCGTATAGATACATATATTGGTATCCAGCATGTATTTCATAAGGATTCACGCTCCTGATCCTGGTGCAAAAAATAGCTGCTTTCGTCTGCAAGAAAGTCCTCTGTAAACAGCTTCAGACTCTGTAATAATCCGGACCACTTGTGATCCTTCGGCATTAATAGCACGATATCCCCGACCTTATTTACCGCCACCTCATCATCGTTAAAGCGATATTCCTTCGGCAGACGTACTGCCTGACTTCTTCCATTCTCAAATATCTTCGCCGTCATCATAGTCATTCGCCTCCTTGTTATGAATAGTATATATCACGGTATATATCAAGTCAACCCAAACCAAAGAATCCGTAGATATTTTTATCGGGAGATGTTATACTGTTTGCATACTTGATGAGAACAGACACTGATCGATCTATGGACAATGACACCAAAAGGAGGCAGCTATGCGAATCTGGGGAAGACTGATAAAGGAAAACCGACTGCTCAAGGATTATACTGCCTGTTTAGATGATCCTTCTATGCGCCGCACCCAGAAGGTCTATGCCGCTTTAGATGAGATCTGTGACGCTATGGATCTCTCGCATCCGGTCTGGCTTACTTCCAATCAGGAGGATTTCATCCGCCATGCCAGAACCCGCTTCAATCAGGACAATTTCATGGAAAGTATCGACTTTGATTATCTTGACTTCTATGTGATCGAAGAAGATTCCGAATTCTGATATCTGCCTTTTTCCTCCCGCAGTTTCTTTCCTTCACGCTGTTTCTTTCCCGGCCACATAATCGGTCCAGGCTCATCCTGTTTCCACCATTTTTCGGCACAATCACTCACATAATCCATTCTTCCACATACAATAAGGTATCGGAACGTGAATGATCGTTGCAGTCATTCACCCCGTTTATGATCATAAACTGCGGAGGTATTTGTATGCAGCCTATGCTTGATTTAAGCCATGTGGGTTACACATATCACACCACCGCCGGAGAAACAATCGCCTTAGAGGATATCAGCTTTACTGTCGAAAAAGGCGAATTCGTTGCTATTGTTGGCCCTAGCGGTTGTGGTAAATCCACACTCTTAAATATTATTACAGGGCTTCTTCCCTTAGACACCGGTAGTTGTCTGATTGAAGGGGTTCCCAGCCACCAGAAGAAGAATTCCATCGGTTATATGCTGCAGAAGGATCATTTGTTGGAATGGCGCAGCATATACCGCAACCTAACTCTTGGATTAGAGATTCAGAAGCAGCTTACCGAGGACGCTAAGATCCGCATATCGAATATGCTTCGGGATTACGGTCTCTATGAATTCCGCAATTCCTATCCCAGAGAATTATCCGGCGGTATGCGGCAGCGGGCCGCACTGATCCGGACACTTGCATTATCACCATCCATCTTACTGTTAGATGAGCCCTTCAGTGCATTGGATTCCCAGACACGTCTGAATGTTGCTGATGATATCGGCAGTATCATCAAACGTCAGGGAATCACTGCTATCTTAGTAACTCACGATCTCGAAGAAGCCATCAGCATGTCGGATCGGGTTCTTGTCTTATCCGCAAGACCCGGACGCCTGATCGCATCTCACAAGATCCGGTTATCCATTACGGACCGGACTCCGAGAAGCTCCAGAAATGCCCCCGAATTCCGGGATTATTTTAATGAAATATGGGAGGAGATCAACGATGTCAGCCACGAAGACCAGGAATGAAACCATCTCCGCTTCCCATGCAGCTTTTTTAAGAAAACAGAAACTTGATAAGCTCCAGATCCGGCTGTTCCAGTGGATGATCTTTGTATTATTTCTGGTGGCATGGGAGGTTACTGCGGATCTTCATATCATTAATTCCTTTATCTTCTGCAGTCCCAGTATCCTTGCATCATGCTTTCTGGAAATGCTGGAGAACGGAAGCTTATTTCAACATATCGGTATTACTATGCTGGAAACACTGGCAGGCTTTACCATTGTCATTATCGGAAGTATTCTGATCGCGATCCTGCTTTGGTGGAATCCGAAGCTGTCCAGGATCTTAGAGCCCTACATGGTAGTTCTGAATTCCCTTCCGAAGTCCGCTCTGGCACCGATCCTGATCGTATGGCTGGGCGCAAACTACAAGACCATTATCGTATGTGCGATCTCCGTCGCAGTCTTTGGAAGCATATTGAATATCTATACCGGATTTGTGACAGTGGAAGCAGATAAGCTGAAGCTGATCAAGACCCTTGGCGGCAGTCGTCTGGACTGTCTGCGCTTAGTCGTGATCCCGGCCAGCATGGAGAATATCTTAAGTGTCATGAAGGTCAATATCGGACTCTGCCTGGTGGGCGTGATCATCGGGGAATTCTTAGCGGCGCGTTCCGGACTTGGATATCTGATCATCTATGGCTCTCAGGTATTCAAAATGGACTGGGTGCTCCTTAGCATTATCCTTCTCTGCATCATTGCCATGCTCCTGTATACCGGTCTTCAACGTATAGAACGCATGTGGAAATACTGAGGCTTTTCATTCAAAGCGAAACAACCCCCTGCCATCCGTTCCTGGATGACAGGGGATTGCTTATTACTCACAATTCATATTAACGAATTCAGGATTCATTCAAGACTGTGGTTCCTTCCCGGTATCGGAATCAAAATATGCCGGTCTGTATTTGGCAACCCGGATCCCGCCCTTCGTACTTCCCGATTCAAAGAGATAGGCATCCTCGATCGGCAGATTCAGGATCGTGTAGAACGGAACGTTCATCTTCTCTCCCATGAACTTGGCCGTATTCACCTCCGTCGTTCCCAGGAATAACATATGGTCGCAGTTCGAGATGATGGTATCTGCCGCTGCCTCTGAATACAATTCGCGAAGCTGTGAAATATTCTGCAGGATAATGCTGACGCAGATCCGACGGGAACGGATCACGGAAATGATCTGAGAGAAGTTCGGGATCACCGTATTCGTTGCAAAATCATCCAGAATAAACCGGACCTCTACCGGCAGCTGCTTCTCCGGCTGATGATCCGCGAACTCGATCAGCTTATGGAATGCGTGTGCATAGAAGATATTCACGATCCTGTCTACAGAACGGTCCGTATCGCTGACATTCACAAAGACTGCGGTCCGCTCCTGACCGATCCTCGCAAAATCAAGATCCGTCTTCCGGAAAATCCCACGGGTCTCTGCACAGTCAAAACCGTTGATGGCATTTGCTACGAACATCATAATGCTGGAATAGCATTTCTCTGCCTGCGTAACAACACAAAACCGCTTATATCTTCGGGCGGCAAAGCTATCCGGAAATGCAGCCTCATGCTCCGCAAAGATCTTGTCCAGATTGCCCTTGACACAGCCCGCTTCAAACAGCAGAAGTACACTGTCCATGGTGTGCTCTTCATAATCAACCGCTTCTAAGATGTAAGCGATCAGAGCACTTAAGAGCATTTGCGCACTCTGCGGCCAGAACGGCTCCTTCCTGTCCATATCCAACGGGCAGAGCATTTCTGCAAGCGCAATGATATCCTTCTCATTATAATGATCGGTTTCCTTATCATAACGAACATAATCCAGCGGATTGTAGCAGCAGGTATCCTCTCCCTGCAGCAGATCCAGACGCAGGACCCGGTATCCGCCTGCTTCAAGCTCTGCATGATGTTGCTCATAAAGCGCGTTCTTCGTATCGGCAATGATCATGCTTCCGCACATCTGAGAGATCAACGGACTGACATATCCGGTCGTCTTTCCGCGGCCGCTGCTTCCACAGACACAATCATTATTGTTAAGCTTCGTCCGGTGCGTATCATTCGATACGTACACATCCTTTGCAAGCATCCGGTAATTCGGACAATTCTGCATATCTGTCTGTGATTCTCCCTGCGTTCCGACCGGCACGCTAACGGTACTAACGATCTGCTGCATATTCTTTCTGTTATTCATAGATATCATCCTTTCTATACTCATGTTCACTCATGGTCCTGCGTCCTTGCTGCTGCCCTGTGTCCTTGCGCCGCTCTGTGTCCTTGCTGCTGCCCTGCGTCCTTGCTGCTGCTCTGGCTTCTACTCCAAAACGCCGGTCGCGAGTCCGAATTTCACGGCCTCATCCGCACTGAAATAGGCATCCCCCTTCGTCTTGGCATAGACGGTCTTCAGTGTCTTACCGGTACGTTCGGCAATGATCCTTGCCAGATCCTCTCTGGTCTTCATGATGCTCTCTAAGGTCTCCTTCACCTCTAAGGCCTTCGAAGGCGCATTTCCCATCGTGATCGACGGATCATGGATCATGATCTTGGAATGCCTGGTCATCAGCCGCTCATCTCCGCTTAAGAACAGGATCGCGCCCATACTTGCCGCTGTCCCGCAGCAGATGGTACGTACCTTCGACTTCGCCATCCGGATCACATCATAGAATGCGAGGCCGGAGGTAACCTCCCCGCCGGGAGACGTAATGTATAAGGTAATCTCCTTGCCGGGATCGACCTGATCCAGATACCGGAACTGCCGGATCATACTCGCCATGCTTTCTGCATTCACACCCTCATCTAAGAACAGCTCCCTCTGGTTGAACATATAGTCCTCTACACTGTAATACTGATTCCCCATACATGTTTCTGTAATGATCAACGGATCTCTCATAACGATCACTCCTTTCCCATACTATAAAGCTCCATAGTCATTGGATAATAGATCAACAGTTCAAACAGCTCCACTTCCTTTGGAGAGAAATCCCGATAGCTGTAACTATCCTCTGTCAAAGCCTTGATCACCTGATATACCGTGATATTCTCCACACCCGGATAGTCCTGCTCCGGTAATTCCTGATCCGGATACTCCTCTCCTTCAAGTGCCGGAGTCAAGAGAAGCTCTTCATCAAGCTCCGTCTCCGGATAATCCTCTTCCTCAATTCCCGGATCTGAGATTTGGCAGTAATCCGCAAGCAGAGAACGGATATGCTCCAGATCCTGATAGGCCTCCAAAGAGGTATATTGATGAAGAACCGTACACAGATCCCAGACCCGAAGATCCAGATATTGTTCTACCTTGTTCCAAAATGCCTGCTTATTCAGTCCCAGATCGACTACTTCATGAATACTCTTTCGTTTCATAATGCCTTCCCTTCCTTTCCCCGCATCTTATCAATGACCTTCCATAACTGAAATGCAAATGTGATGGCTTCGTCATTGTCATGATGATATGCACATTTATATCGTTCCTCATGCCACTTTCCCATATTGTCCCGAAGCGTTCCCTCTCCCCATTTGTCATATATGGGATGAAGCTCCGTCTTCTGCAGACTGTTAAGGAGGCTGATGATATATTCCGGTCTGCTGATCCGATTTGCTTTCAGATTACCGAGAATGGTTGTCATAGAGAGTCGCTGACCCCCTGCTGCCGTATGCTGATGATTCATAGATAACTTTCTTGTCTTCATACTGTCTCCTTTCTGTAATACCTGATTTTCTGAACCTTGTTCAAGAAATCTTAGTTGAACGAATGCAACAACTGCCTGATGAGTTCAAGCACTTCACTCTGTGTCTGAAAAGAGTATACCTCTTCCTTATCTTGTATATATGTAATTATTACAGATATGTTGATTTTTCTATGTTTTCATGTTATTATTGTGTCATGGTATCATATGAGCACTTAGCGAACACGAGGTGTGAGGTTAGTGCGAACAATACAGGGAATCTTAGCGATTCACGAACGAAGTGAAGTGAGAACTTAGATTCATGGTATAAGAAGTAAGAAAGAAGGAAGAACCTATGAAAGCAAAGAAGACATCCGTATTTCCATCCATCCGTACCGTTGCCGGGATTCCCGATCAGGAAATCGAGGATTCTATCTACCGCCTGCATGAAACACAGCTTCAGTTACGCCGTCTTGCCAACACCTATTATGGAGATACCACCTCCTTTCTTCCTTATATGTACCGAATCGAGCACGGTCAGGCAGGCAGGCATGAGCCGGCAAGAGACCAACAATATTACATTTTTGACCCGGACGCATGTGATACCTTTATTCGAGAGATGACCTACTACTACGATCTGGCATTTTGGCGCAGCTATCAGATCGATCCGTCGGATACATTGATCGATTTTATTCAAAGCTTCCTGTATCTTGCTATTCGGATCGCTTGTCCGGATGAACGGCTCTTTCCTTATTTTGACTATGGTTCTTATGGCGATGAGATCTATGGCCTTCTGAATAATGGAACCTTTCTGGATATCATCAACCTGTCCCGCTTGTCCAATATCCACAGGACAGAGGAAGCATTTCATCGAAGGTATGAGATTGGGATCAAGGATAACATTATGCCGGGACTCTTCCACCCGATCGATATCATCTGTGACCTGCTGGGACGATCCGGATGTTATCTGCATCCTGCCGCATCGAAAAAGGAAGATAATGAAGCCTATGAAGCCGATCTTCGGCTAAGGCGTACAGAATATCAGGAGATGGCAGAGGAAAGCGGGATGTCATTAGAAGAATTTGAGCAGATGGTTAAGGAAAATGAGGAAGCAGCGATCGAGGAATGGGAAAACCGAGAGGAAGAAACGATAGATCCATATGAAGCAGCTTTACAAGGCTATGCAGAGGGGTTCCCGGATACGGAGCATTTTATTCAGGCCGCCCGCTATTACCGGGATCATCTGTTTGAACATTCCAATCAGGACATTACCGATGATCTGACAAATGCTATCCATCTTTTTCTGGCACATAACGGCCATTCCGTTCTGGGAAATGCGGACGCCTATCTGCAGGCACATGCAGAGGTTACATTATCTATCTCGGAATTAGAGAAGATGAATACTAAGAAAATCGAGTAGGGATGATCCATCTTCCCTACCCGCCGCGAGCCGCCGGTCAGCTTTAGCTGACAGCTTCCTATTGGCGGCTCTGCGATAAAGTAAATATGCTTATAGTTGTTCTGCTACGGGAGGTTCTGTTATGGAAAATCATATATCCGATCATATCTTTCACAATCTTCGAAAAGAATACTTAGATTCTCTGACCGGTGAACATACATCGTCCGATCAGTCGGTGATCTATCGGTTCTTTTATGAACAGGAGATTGTGCCTTACATGGGCGATCCCTATAACTATCACGCAAATCAGGTGACAGCAAGAGAAGCCAAGAGCTTCCGCTATCAGATCATGGAGCACTATAATACCTTGTATCAGGCCGTCCGTAAAGGGAAGCATACCAGGGAACTCCCCTTCACACAGTGCATTCTGCAATCCGTGGAGCGAATTCCGAAGCGTTATACAGACGGAGTCCATGCTGCAGAAGATCTGTTCTGCTTTCAGCCCCTGATCTTCAAAGGACTGGACTATAGCCTTAAGCAGCAGAAGGAATTCTGCTCACATCAGTCCTTCTATGCATATACCTCTTGTCTGTCCGACCTCTATCGCCTGACCATGGACCAGCCGGGACTTATGCGCACCCGGCTTGCAAGGGTGGAGCTGTCGGAATACAAAGCCATCGCTGACCAGCTGCTGCGTTCCTCCCTTCACGGAACCATCTATGACTTCTTATACAATATGGGATACTCACCGGTCAGATCCGATCCTTACAGCACTTCCACTCCGCGTAAGAACGATCGGGCGATCGAACTGATCAACCGGTACTGCGCCGAGCACCCGGAGGTCTTAC
>CACZRT010000159.1 GCA_902783585.1 uncultured Lachnospiraceae bacterium
AAAGCCCTCTACGGAATTCGATACCGATTCAAAGCCCACGAATGCCCACGGGGACAGGGCAATGATCGTAATGATCTGCTTCACCGGCGCCGTTCCATTCGGAGAAAAGGCCGGAGCAAGCTGTAGGTCGACATCCTTGTGACCGGAGAATATAATGACCGCACATACCACAACACCCACAAATAATATGAGAGAAAACAGTACCTGAATGCTCACGGCGAGACGCTTCCCGAACATGCTGACAATTCCTACGATCAGAATTGCGATCAGGGTAAGCATCACCTCTCCCATATACACATCATAACCGAGCACCTGATAATGAAAGCCGAACTCAAACAGGCTTCCGAACAGATTACGTCCGATCAGGGCAAGCGCCGTTGCATTCGCCCAAATGATCGCAATATATACCAAGATCAGGAACCAGGAGCTTAAAAAACCGTGATCATACCCGAAGGTCTTGATCGTATAGGTCAGCGTTCCACCCGCATCCGGATAGCGGTTCATCAAATAATGATAATTCATGCCGATCACGAACATAATCACCGCGCCAACTGCAATACCGATCGCGGTTCCTAACGGCCCTGCATTCGGTAAAAATGTAGTTCCGGGCATGACAAATGCGCCCCATCCGACAGCACATCCAAAGGACAGTGCCCATACTGACAATGGAGACATATATTGTTTCAAATGTGTCTCTTCTATACCTGAATTTTCCTGTGGTTCCATACGATTCCTCTATACCCTGCCTTTTTCTATTGATATATTGTATCACTTAATTCTTCGAACTTCTACCCATTGACCGCATATTCCTGCTGCTTCTGCTCAGGAATATACTTTTTCATAATATCCTTACAACATCGCCTGATAAATCTCGCGCTTGCTGATCCCGCGGTCCAGTGCTGCCTGCTTCATCGCCGCTTTCTTATCCATTCCCTGATCCATATAATATTCCACATGCTCCGGAATGCTCATATCCTCCCACTGCTTTCTGGCTTCCTCCTCCAGATCCGCAAAGCTTAAGCCCTCGATGACCAGCACACATTCGCCCTTCGGTTCATTCTCCCTATAATAGCGGACAGCCTCCGGAATCGTCGTCCGTAACACCGTCTCATGCTTCTTCGTCAGCTCCCGGCACACCGTCAGACGCCGATCCCCAAGTGTATCCGATAGCTCCTCTAAGGTCTTCAGCAAATGATGCGGCGCCTCGTAGATCACGATCGTCCGTGTCTCATTTTGAAGATCCTCCAGAATTCTCGCCCGCTCCTTCTTATCCGCCGGAAGAAATGCTTCAAAGCAGAATCTTCTGGTCGGCAGACCGCTGATGATCAGCGCATTCACACAGGCGCAGGCTCCCGGAAGTGTCGTTACCGTGATCCCTGCCTCATAGCACTGCTTCACCAGCTCCTCGCCCGGATCGGAGATACCCGGCGTCCCCGCATCCGTGATCAGCGCAATATTCTGACCCTCTAACAGCTTCGCCACCAATACCTTTGCCTTATCATATTTATTATATTCATGATAGCTCGTCATGGGAGTCTTGATCTCAAAATGATTCAGCAGCTTGATACTATTCCGCGTATCCTCTGCCGCGATCAGATCCACCTCATGTAACATCCGTACCGCACGGTAAGTCATATCCTCCAGATTCCCGATGGGCGTTGCGCACAAATATAGAACTCCTGCCATGTATATCTCCTCTATCTTCCCAATGCCCTCACAACATCAGGCATCTTCGCGAATTTCATCAAAAACTTCTTCCATCATATCATTCATAGATCCTCCGCACATCCTCCGTATAGACGCCCTGCTCCCGATAAATGATGAGCGGACGTTCCACGGTGATCCGCGGTCTGCCCCCGCGCACCGCCTCGATCATCACCATATTCGGCTCCTTATCCACATACGGGTGCACCAGCCGCATCCGCTTCGGCTCTAACTTATACGCGGTCAGCACCTGCATGATCTCCACCAGCCGGAATGGCTTATGAATGAGACAGAAGCTCCCACCCGGTCTTACCAGATACGCTGCTGCCTTCACCACATCCTCTAAGGTACATAAGATCTCATGCCGCGCAATATTCTTCGGCTCGTAAGGATTCTTAAGCCCATGCGAATCGATCATATACGGCGGATTCGACGTAATCACATCAAAAGAAGCGGCAGAATAGATCTCTGCTGCTTCCTTAATATCGCCCTGTATGATCTGAATCCGATCCTCCAAATGATTATACTGCACACTCCGGACAGCCATATCCACACTGGCCTCCTGAATCTCCAGACCACGAATCTCCGGAACAGAAGTCTTCGCGGCCAACAGGATCGGAATAATGCCCGTCCCCGTGCCAAGATCCAGAATTCTCTGAACCTTCTGCAAGTTACCAGGGTCTCTCTCTTCTTCCGGAGTCCCCTGCACCTGCTCATTCTTATAATTCCCCTTCGCACATACAAAATCACTAAGCAGCACAGCATCCATCCCAAAACAAAACCGCTTCGGATCCTGAATAATCTGATAACCCTTAATCTGAAGATCATCTAGCCGCTCATTATCCCGTAATATATCCATCTTACCAATCTCACATTTATATCCCCATAAATAATCTTAACAACCTTCGGTAATTTATACGAATCGTGCATGATTGATATATATGTATGAACGGACTGTTCTTTGAACGCCGGTCAATGTAATGTCACGACCGATATAATCGGTCCTGACAAATCGGTCGCCGAATAACAATCGCCTTCGGCGATACAGCTCCCTCTTACGCACTGTTTTTTAGTGCGTTATGTACCGTTGCGTTCAAAGCCAAGCGAAAGCGTGTCCGTGAATACATATATACAATATGCACGATGACAAAATCTAAGGTTAAGATTATTTAATCATCCAGCTTCGACTTACCCTCTGACTTCTCCTGCCGCTCGAGAGCCTCCAATTCCTTCATTTCCTTAATCTCTTCGGCACTCATCTTATTCTTATCCCGATGACGCTTCGGCCGGAAGTTCAGCTCTTCAACCTTATATTCCTCAATCTCTTTCTCTTCGGCGTCATTCGTCACGACCACCTTCACCGTCTGGCGCAGGACATTCACACTTGCGACCTCCCCCTTCAGACCGGACGGAACCCGCACATGATCGCCCACATTCGGACAGCGCTCATTTAAATATTCATAGGTGGCTTCTTCATTATTCAGGCAGCACATCAGTCGTCCACACACACCCGAGATCTTCGTCGGATTTAAGGACAGGCTCTGTTCCTTCGCCATCTTGATCGATACCGGAGCAAAGTCTGACAGATAACTGTGACAGCACAGCTCCCGTCCACAAATCCCGATACCGCCAACGATCTTCGTCTCATCGCGGACACCGATCTGCCGAAGCTCGATCCTTGTCCGGAATACCGACGCCAGATCCTTGACCAGCTCCCGGAAATCCACTCTGCCGTCTGCCGTAAAATAAAACAGCAGCTTATTGTTATCAAAGGTATACTCTGCCTCGATCAGCTTCATTTCCAGATTATGCTTGGCGATCTTCTTCAAACAGATATCAAATGCGTCCTTACATTTATCCTTATTCCTCTGCTGCCGCTCGTCATCCGCCGCTGTCGCCTTCCGAATGATCGGCTTGATCTGGGAATTCATCTTCTTTTCGTCGATCTCGCGCCTGCCGTAGACCACCTTGCCGTATTCCATACCGCGCGCAGTCTCCACGATTACATTATCTCCGGCCTCTACCTCATAATTAAGCGGATTGAAAAAATAGATCTTTCCGGATTCCCGAAACCGGACTCCAATTACTTCTGTCATTTCTGATTCTCCTTTATTGTCAACAATAGAAGCTCCATTGCTATATCAAAATTCACATTTGCCTCTAACCGGATCTTCACCTTATCCATGGCCTCCAATACATTCTCAATGCCTTCAAAGGATATATGGTTGGCCTGCTGCTTTAATGCAGTATATTCCTCTTTGAACAAGAGCTTATCCGGCGAACCGGCAACCTTCAGCATCAGGATATCCCGATACCACATCATCATAAGATCGATATAATCATAGACGTCTAACTTATACTTCGACATCTTCTTCACGGATTCAATCAGATCATAGATCTCTAAGCGGTTGATATTCTTAAGGATTCCCACGCAGTCCTGCTTGATGGAGTTATAATCCTCAGAAGTCGCCAGCCGTACCGCCTTACCCAGATTCCCGGAGGCAAATCCCACACAGAACTTCGCCTTGCCCATCGGAATCCCGATCTTACCCAGATATTCCAGCAGATCCAGCTCGCCCACCGGCTTTAAGTTCAAGGTAATGCTTCTGGAAATGATGGTCGGAAGCATTCGCTCGATATTATTGGTCAGAAGCAGGACAACAACATAAGACGGCGGCTCCTCCAAGGTCTTAAGTAACGCATTTTGCGCCTGCGGATTCATCAGATCCGCATCCGGCACAATATAGATCTTATACCGGCTGCTATA
>CACZRT010000160.1 GCA_902783585.1 uncultured Lachnospiraceae bacterium
GCAAGATCCTCTTCATCCGGATGTCCCTTCCCGGTACCGCCTACCAGCTTAAATGGTCCGAATGTGTTATAACCCTCGCAGTAATAATTACCTACCTCCTGCTTATCCACATCCTGAATCGCCTTCTGGATGGATTTGATATAAGGCTTGCTCATAGCACTGGTCGTGATATAGAACACCTTCTTGCCGGCCGGAAGATTGTTCGCCGCAAACTTGAGAACACTTTGATGATAGTTCCCTGCATAGATTCCGGACGCAAATCCAATCAGATCATATCCTGACAAATCTGCCTCCTGTGTCGTTGTTGCGTCGATCAAGGTAACCTCATGTTTACTTGCAATGGCATCCACCAGCTTCTTGGTATTCCCATGATGCGTCGATGCATAGACGATAACTGTTTTCATATTAACTCCTTTCCTTCTTGCCGCTTCGTATTCTTCTTACAGACCGGCTGCACTGATACACGCTTTTCATGTCTGTCTATCAGCTCGTCTCCCTCAATCTCATCTCTCATCTGCAACATTCATATGCTTGCATTCCGGATCTTGTCAGTCTATTTACCAATTACCTTATGCAGATCCCGATCCTTTGCATCAAAGTGCCTCTTTACCTGCTCATATATTGCATCCCGCGAGGCAGAGGGATCTTCCTTATACTTGCCTGTTACATAATCATAGCCCCACAGGTACTCCGGAAGCGTATAGACCGCAATCGCCCATCCATACCGCTCTCCGCGCTTATTCGTTCGCTGACGGAAATCCCTTGCAATCAGATAACTCTGCATCTCAAGACCTGCCACAGTCCCGTCAAAGTTCTTATGTCCGCCCTTTCCAAAGCCCGCCTGCTGCTTCACCTCAAATGAGAACAATTCCCTGCGCTTTTTATCCTGTTCCAGCTGCTTTACAGATCTCTGCTCTTGTGTGGTCTTTTTCTCTTCTTCTCCATCCAGTTCCGGCATGCTCCACTCATCATTCTCCGGCAGAAACAGGTTCATGATCGCCTTCTCCCGGTAAGACGCCAGCCCGTCCTCAAACCGGGCGTCAAAATCATATCCGTCCCGACGATAATTCGCAAACCGTGGGAACCATTCCTTCGATACAAAACCAGCCTTCTTATTGAAGAACTTCCCATACGCCACCTTACCTGTCCTTGCAAGCAGAACTCTCCATTCCCATGGATCTACTCCCGGATCACCGCTCCACCAGGTATAAGGATCCGTCCATTCCTCAACCGAGAACCCGGGAATCTCATTTTGAAATAACGGAAGGAACCCTACCTGCTCAATAACTTCAAGCAGAGCCTCCACTGTATGAATACAATTCGGATCATCCGCATCCAATCCATGCATGATCCATTCCCCGTTCTCAACAGACATCCTATCCTCCAATTCTGATCATCTATCATTGCCTTCCGATTTTCCGAGAACCGTCACCTTACGACTGATCCATTCATAGATACCAAGCACGATACAACCGATCGCATAGCACCCGATATCCTTCCAGTCGAACCCTACACCAATAACTGTACTCCAAAATGTGCTGTCCGACAACCCTAAGATATCCACAATATGAATATACTGCAGGAATTCCACCAGCACCGCAAATAAAAATACATACAACGGAAGTAATACAGGCTTGTCCGGAAAGAAAACACGTATGAACGTATAGACCGGAATCACTACTAATACATCTCCCCCATACGGACGAATAATATCATCATGCACATAAAGCGCGATCAATACCTCGATCAGCAGTAGAACTATCGTCGCGATCCCATATCCGATTCGATTCTTTATCCTTCGATCCATCGTTTTCTCCTAATCACATCTGTTATTATTTTACATGATTTCATAACAATCTGCAATTTAAACTCAATCTAATCATTTTCGAAAATCCAATCCGATCATTCATTCTTCACTATAAAAGCATCCTAAGAAGCAGTACACATTCTCGTTATATGAAAAGATTTCCAGATTTTCCATCGTATAAAAACAATTCTCAAGGTGAATGCTTAATGGTAGATAAGTTATTCGAACATGATACGAATTCAGACATACATTAGATCACAATAATCAGGAGGAATCCCCATGGCACTGAACAAGGTTGATATATGCGGCGTTAATACATCCAGACTTCCCATCTTAAGCGATGAAGACAAGGAACA
>CACZRT010000161.1 GCA_902783585.1 uncultured Lachnospiraceae bacterium
ACCAAGTCCCTTAAACGCGCTGCCAAGACCTTTCCCTGTATCCTTCCAATCATCTCTTTGTGACATATGCTTCACCCCATCCTTTCCCAGCACTTAAATGATTGAATCATCATTTATTAATCATGATCCATGTATTGATTTCTTCTCAACAATTCCTTGTATTCTATCTTTCTTTATCAATTCTGTCTTTGCCTTGCCCATATATCACATACTATTTGGGGACCAGTCGCATTCATCGTTGACAAGATATAGATACTATAAGAATACCATAATCTTCCCTATCCTGCAAGAAAAAGGGAGACTTCACACCCATATTTATCCCATATACAAAGGAAGACTTCCTACCCATATGCAACGGTACATAGTTTTATCATTTAAGCAAGATAGAATCCCAGTCACCAAATATCTTTTCAGGCATATAGTATTCATAAATCAATGATATTAAGGAGTTATGACATGAAACAGCATAAACGTATCCTGGCAGTCGTTTGCTCTCTTGCGCTTACACTCTGCCTGGTCACATCCTGCGGAAAAGCAGACGGTAATCTGACTACCGTCCGGTTAAATGAGGTAGCACATTCCATTTTCTATGCCCCAATGTATGTGGCGATCGAAGAAGGATATTTCGAAGAGGAAGGAATCAACTTGGAGCTTACCACAGGCTTTGGTGCCGATAAGGTTATGAGTGCCATGGTGGCCGGAGAAGCCGATATCGGATTCATGGGGTCGGAATCCTCCATTTATCTGTATAATGAAGGAGCCGAGGATTATGCGGTGAACTTTGCGCAGCTTACCCAGCGTGCGGGTAATTTCTTAGTTGCGCGGGAGAATACCGATGATTTTAAATGGTCGGATCTGATCGGTAAAGAAGTGATCGGCGGACGGCCGGGCGGCATGCCGGAAATGGTGCTGGAATATATCCTGAAGCTGAATAACATTGATCCGGAAACAGATATCACTTTGGTTCAGAATATCGACTTCGGCAACACCTCCGGTGCTTTTGCCGGCGGAACCGGTGATTATACTGTTGAATTCGAACCATCCGCAACCTTATTAGAGCAGCAGGGGGCAGGCTATGTTGTGGCATCGCTCGGCGTTGACAGCGGGTATGTTCCATATACCGCCTTCTGTGCCAACAAGAGTTATCTTACCGCTAATCCAGATGTCATTCAGAGCTTTACCAATGCCCTGCAGAAAGGCATGGACTATGTGAACAGTCACAGTCCGGAAGAGATCGCGGCTGTGATCGCACCGCAATTTGAAGAGACCGACGTTGCAACCATTGCCAAGATCGTCACAAGATATGCCGAACAGGACACTTGGAAGGAGAATCTGGTATTTGAAGAAGAAAGCTTCTTACTTCTGGAGAATATCCTGAATGAAGCCGGTGAATTAGAAAGCTTTGCACCTTATGAGGATCTGGTAGACGTAAGCTTTGCCAAGAAAGCGATCGGACAATAAACGATAAGAATACCGTCTACCCTTTTTGGCAGAGTAGACGGTATTCATGTTTATCGGATAATAAAATGCGCATATACCGGATATTCTTCATCTACACCGGTCCCCCGTGCATAGATCCGGATTCCGATCCGGTACTCTCCCGGGGCCAGACTGCCATACAGCCATTCCCAGTTGTATTCATGCTCCGTTGTATCATCAAGACTGATCATATAGGCAATATCATTAAATCCGTATTCTCCTTTGGCAGCAAGCGGAACCGCTATCCAGTCATCCCCATCTCGTTTCTCTAATTGGAACTCTTCGCCAAACCACATCTCTGCATCGATTTCCGGTTCATATTGCCGGATTACTACGGTTGCCTGCGTTTTAGAGATCTGTTTCGCAGATATCGCAATCTCAAGTGATGATATCTCCGAATCCGGATCATAGACTCCGATCGCACCGGATTGTTCGTATGGATCATATTGTAAAGAATCTAAGATATCCATGATCTGATCCTGATACTCCGATAACCAGCCTTCCGTATCAGAAGAAGCCAGTGCAACTATTTTCTCATTCTTTCCCTGATAGATGACAAATGACCAGTCTGCCGAACCATCATAGTATCCAACACTTGCAGTATCGCCTGCCAGAGTGATCTCCTCCTGAACCAGACCCGTTCCGCAGACTCCAAACCATGTGTGATAGGCAAGCTCCACATATCCGTTCTCTGCACCTTCCGGATATATATGGAATCCATAATCCCCGGACATCAGCCGTTCATCATCCACCGGAAGCAGATCACATTGCCACCCATCCGGAATCATAACGGTAAGACTGCCATACGGTCCCTGTTGTGTGACTGCTTTCTCCGCAGACGGAGATCCGCTTTCCATACCGGTCTCCGATACCTTTCCATCATTCTGTCGGTCATTCCCCTCTGGCAGCTGCTCATCCTCTTCTGACTGCAAGGCGCCTTCTTCCGACTGCTGATAAATGGTCGTTCCATTTTCCGGCTCTGCAAGCTCCCGATCCACTATTACCTGAGATCGTTTGCCCGTGCAGGCTGTCAACAACAGAGTTCCTGATAATATGGTACATAACATGATTTTCTTCATAGAACATTCCTCCTACAATATAATGGCATTCCTCCTTGATAATGATCGATCCATTGATCATTACATCAAGGGAGAAAACCTCTTATTATATAAGACGGATTGCCATATCATTTCTGTCATGAAATCATGAACTTTTTTAAATATAATCCAGAATCAAATCCTTAAAATCCGGATAGTCCTCTTCATACTCAACCATAAGCTCGATCAGATAAGAAACCATGCCTTCTGTCTTCGGCACTTCCAAAAATGCCTTCAGCATGGGATAACGCTGCCTTGCATATTCAGCATTTCGAAACAGATAATCAAAAACCCTCAGAATATTATCGTCCTGTTTTACAACCATAGCTTGTATCATATATACTACATCATCCTCTGAAATAATCTCTTTTCCCTGCAAGATCTTTTCGATTCGTTCCTCTGTAATGCCTCCTGCCAGATCCATAGCAGCGACCACATCAGCAGATGGATACCCGTTGGCAAGCATATTCATTTTCTCATCAACATATTCGGACACAAATGAATACTTAACAATTGCGCTTTCCGACTTATCTAATTGTTCTGTAGGTTCGATCAATTCCGGTCGAAGACCATATTCTTCACAATTCCATATTAACTCATCACTTGCTTGGATCTTCCAAACAACGCCTGCATCTTCATAATGTCTGTACATTTCCAAATGACAGGGCATAATTACCAATGCATTCAACATGTCCTGATTTCTCGCGGCTGCCAAAGCCTTATGATGTCCATCCAGCAAAGCCGTCATATATCCATCCATATGATACGCCAATGCCCGTCCAATATTATGTTTTTGATAATACTCCACTCTGCTCTCCTCAATAATACCATTAGGCTCCGTTCCAACCGTAAAATGTGGTCGGCAATGCCCCCATCTATTGCCTCCATAATAATAAGGACAGCTCCCCACTGCATACTCTTCTGCGTTTGGAACACAGCAAAATAAATGTCCGTTACCATCTGTTGGATATAACTTCGTATCAAGTATTACATAATATCCTTTTTTTAATAATCCTAAGATTGGAGAGATTCCTTGAACCATATCAGACATTGATAATGTAGAATCCATCTCGTTCAGATTCGTCTTCATGAATTCCGGAGTATGCGTAAGTCCATATCCGGATTTAATAATTTTATCACAGGTAGGGCAGAAATATTCATCTCCCTGCAATTGAAACAGAGACTGATTTCCAAGCATCAAAGTAATAAAAGTAACATTATCGCATTCCCCATAGACCTCTCGAAGAGCTCCTGTACCACTGGCAATCTCAACCAGAGCTCCCTGCGCATAATGCTCTGTATCCTGATTCCATACTTCAATTATCTTAATTGGTTCTTGTTTCCGTTGTAACTTAATCATATCATCACCCACTTAATCTTCTATTACGAATACAGTTTGATCACAAACCGCGTTCCTTTACCAACCTTACTATCCACAGCAATGGTTCCACCATGATTATTCACAATCTGCTTCGCAATAGCAAGTCCGATTCCGACACTGTTTCCGGATTCATTTCCTGCCTTATAGAAGCGTTCGAAAATATGCGGCAGATACTGTTTTTCAATTCCTTTTCCATTATCTTCAACATTAATCGTAGTTGACAGATTATTCTGTAAAGCACTTACCTTGACATAACCGCCCGATCCCGTATGCTCGACCGCATTCTTGACCAGATTACCGAATGCCTCCCGCAGCCAATGGGAATCGCCGTATATCACAATATCACTCGGGATATTCATAATCAGCTGTACATCCGCAACCTCTGCCATAATCTCGACCGATTCCGCTACCTGCTTCATCATATTCGCAAGATCAACCGGTTCTGACTTCAACTCCAGTACTCCGGCTTCCAATTGTGACAAGGTAAGAAGACTGCGGATCAGCCATGTAATCCTGCCAATCTGCGTTTCGATCTTAGCGGCATATTCCAGCCGCTGTTCATCCGTTACCTCCGGCTGCATAAGAAGCTCTGTCATAAGCTGGATCGATGTAAGCGGCGTTTTAAATTGATGGGAGATATCCGACATCATTTCCGACATATAGGTTTTCTGTTTATGCTCGGACGAATATTCTTCCCGAAGCAGAGTTACAACCTTGTAGATTTCACTTTGCAGGATGCCGAATCGATCCTCTGTGATTTCCTGAATCTCCGGAAGAGAGGTATAATCCTGTACCTTAGTTATGTATTCTATTAGTTCATCTATCTGCTTTCTCCGCCTGCTCTCAACGATCAGATCCAGAACAAGTATTCCTATGATGCAGAGAGTCAGGATCAGACAGATTATGCGCCAGTCCCGAAAAATGATACAAAGGAGCAGACTGATCGCAAGTAGAATTAGTTTCCCTTTCATGCATCCATTCTATACCCGATTCCACGAACTGTCTGGATGATCGGGGCATCTCCTTCCTCTTCCAATTTCTTCCGAAGGCGTCTGACATATACCGTAAGTGTATTGTCATTCACAAAGTCTCCGGCATTATCCCACATATCACTTAAGATCTGCTGTCTGGTAAGCAATTGTCCGCGGCTTCTTGTAAATGTCAGCAGCAGCCGATATTCTACTGCCGACAGAAGAATCTCCTCGCCGCCGCGCATCACTCTGCCACTTTGAAGATTCAATTCATTTTTTCCGATTCGAATGATAGTGCCATCATGATCGTCTGGTACGGGATTCCGGGCAGAATTTTCCCCTCCGTTATCATGAACCCGGCCGCTTCTTCTTAAGATTGCTTTCATTCTTGCAATCAATTCACGAATCCGAAACGGCTTGGCAATATAATCATCTGCCCCCTGCTCCAAGGCCAGAACCGTATGGATCTCATCATCACACGCTGTAAGAAAGAGGATCGGAACCCTGCTTATTTTCCGTATTGCTTTGCAGATCTGATATCCGTCCCCATCCGGCAGCATGACATCTAATAGAAAAATATCATATGGAACACCATCCGCAATCTTATGAAGCGCATCTGTCATCGTAGACGAGGTATCAACCTCATATTTCTCTTGTGTCAGCGCAATTTTCAAACCGTCCGTTATGATTGGATCATCCTCCACGATCAATACTTTCATACAATCTCCCTATCCTTCTGTTATCATCCTGCTCATAAGCAGTCAGAACCTTTCCCGGCACTTCGATTCCTCTTACAGTACATATCCGACAATCATCCCCTGCCTGCTCCGCTCTCATATCCTATAATGCTTCAGCACGAAGATCTTCCATAATATTACCTTGCCTTCTACGATACACAAACTCTGTAAAGAATGTCAAAGCCAGAATACTTATCATCAACGCAACAAGTATTGACATCGTAGGCATATGGAACAACAGTCTTCCGAACCGATCGGACATCACTTTATGTAATAATATCACAAATACGGAACTGATAACACCGGAATATAGAGCGGATTGCAGCAGCAATAACAGATTCTCCATATGCAGCATGATTCTTCTCTGTCTGCTCGTCATTCCTACTGAATGAAGCACAGCAAGCTCTTGAAAACGAGCCATCCTTCTTCCCATAACCGAATTATAGAGATTCAGCAGACAGATGATTGCGATCAGACAAGTAAAGCATACTGCAACAATATCCAGAATCTTGGAAATAGCTGTTTGGAATGAGATATAATTCCGGCTTTCGGCTGTCATTAGTATATTATCACCATATTCATTTTTTTCACTTGCAAGCTTACGGATGAGTTCACTTTCCTCTGTATTCACCCGGAATAACATCGCACGTTCGCTGACTCCAGGTTCAATTTCTCCCTTCTTTACGAACAATGTGTTGTTAACAGATGCAGGCACGATCATCCAGATGGCATTCTTCTTTAAGCTAAAATAATCCTTCAGATCGTTATCTGAGACATATCCACCCAACGTCAGCATTATTGATATGTTTTCTTCCTCATCCTGCGAATAATCTCTCTGACTGATGCAGAACTGTTCTCCAACCTTACATCTTAACGGATATTTCAACTGATAGCTGGTATAATCCGGTTTAATGCTTCCATCCTCATACCCCACACGATAATCATCAGTGGTAAACTCAACCGTATCACAGACAAGAACCGGATAATCCGTCCGGTCATAGGCATCAAGACCGATACCTGCATTTGCCGCAATAGCCGCAAAGTCTTCATCCGATACAACAACATGATTAACAGTCGGATAAAAGCCCTGATACTGCGGATCAAGATAACTCTTTTCAATCTCTTCCGGCACTCCGTCCGGGTAATAGGCAAGCAGTATTTTTTTCAGGGATTCCTTATATTCATCAGAAAGCTCATCAAATGTTATCTCCAGACCGAACAGATTGTACCACATTTCTTTGTATTCGCTCACTTCCTGTGACTCCATAATCGCCTTACAATCATCTTCATATGCTTCCTCATTCGACTCGTACACCAGATAATCATAACTTGAATATATACTTCCCGGTCTAAAATCAGTATCATTGACCTTCTGTCTTACGATGTCAGACAAGGACTGTGCGCCAAAGGCAGTCACGATCGTTAAAGTCAAAAATGCAGTAATACTTCGAATGATCCCTTTCGTAGAATACCGGCTTCTTCGTACACACGCGGCCGCCAGCACGGCTGCCACATGTCCCTTCCCCATCAAATACAGTGCAGTCTTATGGCTTTTGGCTTTGGTATCCGCATTCCCACGAATACTTTCCACAGCACTCGCCTTACCGATCTTACGTGCCGGAAGCCATGCGGATACCCAGACTGCAAGGATGGAGAATACGGTAATAAACAGCAGATTCATCGGATTCACAACAATATGATATCCTATTTCGTAATTCCTTCCTAACAAGACATTATCACCAACCATATTGATCAGACTGGAAAAATGCGGATACAAGAGCGCCATTCCTCCCTTGACCACCAGAAGCCCTATCAGGATACCAAGTGGAAGTGCAAACAATAACAGATAAAAGCTTTCATAATAAACACACCATCTCTTTTGTGCCCGCGTCGCGCCGACGGATGACAGCATACCAAGATATTTGCTTCTTTCCCGAAAAGAGATGTTGAATACATTATAGATAAGTACAAAGGAAGCGACTGTGATCAGTACAATAAAGAATGCCTGGAAGAACATGAGGATCATATTGAACGTACCATCCGTACCTTTGGACACAACCGTCAGCAGCATATTATTGACTACGACTCTTCCCTGTTCCACCGGAATGCATTCTCCCGTCCGGGTAACATAATATTGTCCTCCCATCTCATTTAATTCTTCTTCTGTCTTATCCTGATTAACAATCCGGTTTAAGTCTGCTTCAAGCTCCATATGCTTTTTAAGATCAACCTGCAGTACGACATTTACTCGTTCATTCTCAGCAATCTTGTCCGATGTTTTCACAATTGCCATATATCCGCCCTGTCCCGGCATTTCATAATATGGCATTTCCATAATACCGACGACCGTATAGGTACCCGTAAGTCCTGTCGGCTCATGTATGATCTCAAATTGGTCATTATCAGAATAATACGGAAAATGTGCCGGAACCTCGACGGTATCTCCATGTTCTACCATAAATCCGGAATTATATTGAAACATCAAGGTTCCCGATCCCGTTTCTCCAAAGGCATGCAGATAGCGTCTGAACGCTTCTACCGATATGGTATCTCCGATATGAATATCCGCGCCCTCCTTGATCGCACGCTCACTGATAATGACCTCATTCTCAGTCTCCGGAAGTCTTCCTTCCTTCACATGGATATTCATCCAGTCAAACATATCGCTGGAATATCCTTTTAACTCCAGAAGCGGCGTCTCATCCGGATTCCCGCTTTGTGCAAATTCCGTATAGCCAAGTGTTCTTGCGACCTCCACCTGCGTCACATAATCCAGTGCGCGTATCTCTTCTACCTGCTTGCTGCTGATATCATAGACCTGTGCATGCCAAGAGCCCTGATCATTAATCACGATATCTTCCATAAAATTAAGAATGGTATCCTTCCCGACAAATACCGAAGTCATCAAAACAACCATAATGATAATTCCGATGTATGTGATAAGTGTTCTCCGCCAATTCTTTTTCATATAGATTCTTGTAACCTGAAATATAATTTTCTTATTATTCATTCTCTCACCCTCTTTATCTATACAAGATTTCTGATCTTCTCATTACGAATGATCTGCCCGTCTTCAATACTGATTACCCGGTCTGCCCGCACGGCAAGTCCCTCATCATGTGTAATCAGGATCAATGTCTGCTTCTGCTGACGATTGGATTCAATTAACAGATCGATGATTTCCTCGCCGGTCTTTCTGTCCAGGTTACCTGTCGGCTCATCCGCAAGCAGGATAGCCGGATGACTGTATAACGCCCGCCCGATTGATACTCGCTGCTGCTGCCCACCGGATAACTGATTCGGAAGGTTGTGCCTTCGATCCGTAAGCCCAAGGTGTTCCACCACCTGATCAAGCCGTTCTTTATCCAGCGCTCTTCCATCTAACAAATGCGGAAGTGCGATATTCTCGTCTACATTCAACACCGGCATCAAATTATAGAACTGATAGACCAATCCGATCTGCCGCCGCCGAAAGACTGCCAGCTTATCTTCATTCAAGCCGTGAACGTCTGTACCATCTATCAATACCTTTCCCGATGAAGGTTTATCTACCCCTCCTAAGATATGCAGAAGCGTTGATTTCCCACTTCCGGAAGGACCGATGATCGATACGAATTCTCCCTTCTCTACAGAGAAGGATACATCCCGCAAAGCATGCACCTCCGTATCTCCTGAACCGTATATCTTTGTAATGTTCTCACATCTGAGTATCTCCATTTCTCTATCCTTCCTTTCTAAAAGCATTATCTCCTATACCCATCGGCATTTTTCCACCTGAGAGCTTAATTCGCTCTGACACTTATCACTATATCATGTGTGAATGACAGTATCATGACTCATTTGGTGACAGTTTTGTCACTTAAGCATTATACTCCTCAGCCTGTTATAGTTACTGTCTCATAGCATATTCTTGAAATATCTATACAGTTATAGTAAGATAGCTGTAGTTCTTTCACTTACTATATAACAACAATAATAACGATCTATGCA
>CACZRT010000162.1 GCA_902783585.1 uncultured Lachnospiraceae bacterium
CCCTGATCGATCACGATACAAGGCGCATAAGACACCGATTCATAGGAGCTAAGTGCCATATCGTATAAGATACAGATATTCTTACGATTTTTAAGCTGCTCCCGGATCCTCTCCGCATCCTCATCCGATATGGAATGATATTTGGCAACGATCAGCCACAGAATGAAGATCTTCCCAAGCGGCAGAGACAGCAGGATCGGAACCGCAACCGCAATATGCTTCGCCGTACCTAAGATCAGATAGATTCCAACAACCATTGCGACTATGATCAGGAATAATATAAGTGCGATCAGACCGTACCGTTTTTTATATTCCCGTATGTATCCTACCGTTCCTTTCTCCAAATTCAGTAACATCGAACAACCTCCTGCGCAACCTGTAACAATCTATCCAACCTGATATAACTATAGCAAACCATAAACCTGTATCCATCTAACCTGATATCTGCCCTCTGATGAAACAATGAAAACTTGTCAAATGAATCAATCCTATCTATATAATCAATTCCGTATAATCCTGAATTCCGTATCCTGCAAGTCTGCATTTTTCCTGCCATAATGCTTCGGAAGCTTCATCTGCAACCGCGCAGGTCCGCATTCCCGCATGGATACCCGCCAATATTCCTTCCGGAATATCCTCAAAGATCAGACACCGCGAGGGCGGGATCTGAAGATCCTCTGCCACCAGCAGATAGATATCCGGCTCCGGCTTGCCATGCGGAACCTCACAGGAGGTATGAACGGAATTCATGTAATCACGCACACCTCTCGCGGTAAGAGCCGCCTCCACCAGATCGATATGATTGCTGCTTGCCACACCGGTCTTAATCCCCTTCTCATGCAGATACCGGAGGAATTCATAAGCCCCCGGCTTTAAGGGAACATCCTCCTGATAGGCTTTGAATGCCATCTGACTCCAGATTGCCTTCAGTTCTTCCACTGATTCCGTAAAATACGGATAGGTCTTCTTAATGTATACCGCCGTCTCTGTGAAGCTCATTCCGGATATATCCCGCTGCAGTGTTTCCGGCACCTCATGTCCATGCCGCTTAAAATCCGCCTCGTCAATGGCGCCCCAGACCCACATAGAATCCACCAATGTTCCATCCAGATCAAATATCACGGCTTCCATACCGGATAATAATTCGATTCCAAGCTTTGATAATTTATGCTCCAATATGATGATTCCTTCCCTTTTTATACCTGACACAAAGGCTTATAAGTAATTATAAAATATAAATAATAGCTTATATCAATAACGACGGATAGTTACCGGAACCATCAGGACATCCATCGCCAGCCGGCAAGATATTTATTCTTTAAGGTTCCCTGCGCAAGCTTCCCCCAACCAAGAGGATAGCCGTCTACGCCCAGCAGAACCCAGCCGGACTTCACTCCTGCCGCCTTCGCTTCCTCTGTCAGATCGATGGTCTCTCCCTTTAGATAACGGATCACACGATCGTCCTGTATCGGAAGCGAGATAGACTGCTTATACTGATCCAAGGTCAAATATAATGCAAGAGACTGACTCGGTTCAAACCGGTTCTTCTTAATCTCCCCAAGAAATAGTCCATTACGCAGTGTCCGCACTCCACGAACGGACGGCATATGCTCCGGCAGATAATATAATCGTTCCTTCTGAAGCTCAAACCGGTGTTCTTCAAAATCACAGGATATATCCGCCAGAAATGTACGTACCTCCTCCGGAAGCTTCACCCGCTCCGGACGATACCAGTTTACACCCTGCCCTTCACCGTCTGCTTTCTTAACAAGTGCCACATAGTGTCCCTCGCCCTGAACCTTATGTGGCCAGATTCTTCTTGTTTTCCTAAGCTCCGGATTATTCGTCGTTCCCCATTCCGGATGTCCGGTATCAAAGCCGTCCACCTCCGGCAGATCTGCCAGTGACAGCGCGGGATCCAGAGATAGCAGGTATTCCACAGACTGCTCATCCTCCTGTGGAGAAAAGGTACAGGTCGAATACACTATCATTCCACCCGGACGCAGTGCCCGCACCATTTCCTTAAGGATACTCCTCTGAAGATTCACAAACAGATCCACGCCATTATTCTCCCATGCTTTGATCATGGAGGACGACTTCCGGAACATTCCCTCTCCCGAACATGGGGCATCGATCAGGATCTTATCAAAGAAGCCTTCAAAATGATCGGCAATCGTATTCGAAGGCTCTGACAGAACCAGCATATTACCGATACCGAAGAGCTCCAGATTCTTAAGAAGTGCCTTGGCTCTGGAATTGCTGATATCATTCGATACCAGAAGTCCCGTTCCATGAAGCTTCGCCGCAAGCTCCGTGGATTTACCGCCCGGAGCGGCACAGATATCCAATACCCGGTCTCCCTCCTTAATCGGAAGTACCGACGCCGGCGTCATAGCGCTCGGCTCCTGTATATAATAGAGTCCGGCATAATAATACGGATGCTTCGCCGGCTGATCCTTTGCATCATAATAAAAGCCGTTCGCACACCACGGGACCGGCTTTAAGTCAAATGGAGCGATTTTCAGGAAATCCTCCACCGATATTTTGTTCGTATTCACACGTATGCCGTGATATGCCGGAAGCTCAAGAGCAGCCAGATAGCTGTCATACTCTTCTCCCAGCATATCCTTCATACGTACTTCATAATCCTCTGGTAAAATCATGATCCTTTACATCAGGCTCTGTGCCTTATATCCTTCTGCAATAATATCCAGTTCCTTGCTGAACCGTTCTAACTGCTCCAGATCTTCGGTCGAGAAGACCTGATAGAATTCATCCTGAATCTTCACAACCTCGCGTTTATTGGCAACCCGGTACAGATTCTGAATATTCACAAGAATATCCGATACCACATTGGCCTTGATCGTGAACATATTCTGCGCATCGATGATCTCATCCCGCACAGAAGACATCTCTGTATCTAAGGCTACAATGGCTTCTGACGCCGCGTACAAACGATCCTTCACATGCTCCGGCATATTGCCGTGATACTTATATTGCAGAGAATGCTCAATCGTAGACCAGAAATTCATCGCCATGGTCCGGATCTGAATCTCCGCCTGTAACCGCTTCGTTCCTTCCAACGTATAGACATCGTAGTAGACAATAATATGATAGCTTCGATATCCGCTGTCCTTATAATTCTTAATGTAATCCTTCTCCATCTTGATCTCCATATCGGTACGATGGCGAATGATTTCCACTACCTTATCAATGTCCTCGACAAATTGACACATGATCCGGATTCCTGCAATATCATCGATCTCATCCTCGATTTCCTCAATCGCAAGATTCTTCTTATTCATCTTGTCAAGAATACTCGAGATCTTCTTCACCCGTCCCTGTACCTGCTCGATCGGTGAATACTGTCCCTTACTCCGGTATTCCTGAATGATATGGTTGAACTTCACAACCAGCTCATCCACCGCTAACTGATACGGCGATAAGATCTCACGCCATAATTGTATTTCCATGTTTCTTCCCCAATACTGATAATATTACTTACTTTTATTCATTTCATCCATCGATCCTCCGATGAATAACCCCTTATCCCGGAGGATCGATCGACTTCTGTTTGATCATTCTTTTAAGTTAAATCAATAATAGCTGGATACACTCTGTGTCGTCACCTCGATCAGCTTGTAACCATTCAAATCCGTATAGCTTGTCGGATAATCCACATAATATATGGTATCTCCCGGCTTAAAGTCACTCGGTACAATGAACATATAGCTGGCATCCGGAAAATCAAGAATCGTAACATCCTTCACCTGATAGCCCTGGTTCATCGCATAGATAACCCCATAAGTTACGGCATCGGAGCTGCTGTATGTGTTATAGTAATCCATATAGCTGTAATTCTCATAATCACCGTAATCATAATCAGAGGTCTCATAGGTTCCATCGGAATACAATGCATAATATTCATTATCCGCCGGATTCAGGAAGATGATATCTTCCAGCTCTGTTACACCAGTAGACTGTACCTCGATCAGCTGCTTCATCAGGCCACCGAAGCTGGTGCCGGTCGTTGACTTCATGATCAGATTAAAGGACAAGGTTCCAATCGCAGCAAGTGTACCGATAATACCTATGATCAGACCAATCACTGCAGGAACCTTTGACTGCTTCTTGATCAAAGCAATGATTGCAAATACGATCGCCGCAATTCCAAGAATCAATCCAAGCCACGGAATACAACAGGTCAGGAATGATACCAGAGAGCAGATCAGCGAAATGATGGAAAACAGCTTCTGCTTCGGAGCTCCGGAATTCGTTACCTGATTACCGGCATTCGGATTCTGGTAATTATATGGCTGTTGATACTGTGGCATATTATTCGGTGCCACATAGCCGCCCGGCTGTACAGTACCATTCGGTGCGCCATAGCCACCCGGCTGTGTTGAACTTCCAGGCTGTGCAGCTCCATTTGGCACGCCATAACCACCCGGCTGTGCGGCTACATTCGGCACGCCATAACCACCCGGCTGCGCAGTATTCCCCGGCTGTGC
>CACZRT010000163.1 GCA_902783585.1 uncultured Lachnospiraceae bacterium
AAGCATGCCACAGCCGTATCCTTGTAACCGCTCTCATGGCTTATGCGCTCATTATACCATTTTTTAATTTTCAATCAATAGCTGAACTTCATTTATCACATTTTCCACACATTTGAGCAGATCCTTCTTCCCCATCGGCTTCACCTGCAGGATGAAGGTTGGCGCCTTCAGCACCGCCATCCGCATCTTGCCCCGGTAAGCCTGCATGAATCCATCGATCTGGTCTACCTTGACCTTCGCCTTCGGATACATGACAAAATGAATCTCGCTGCCCTTTTCGGTTACTTCCGCAATATATGCCGCATGCGCCTTTGATTTCAGATATGCGAGCTCTAACAGATTCTCAACGGCTGCCGGCATATCCCCGAAACGGTCGGTCAGCTCATCCTGCATATCGGTATAGGCATCCTCACCGGCGATCTCTGCGATCCGCTTATATAATTCCAGCTTCGCCGCCTCATTTTTCACATAGGTTGCCGGAATATAGGCATCCATCGGAAGATCCACCGAGGTCTCAAACTCCTCAGCGACAACCTCCCCCTTCTGCTCTAGGATCGCATCATTTAACATCTTACAATACAGCTCATATCCAACCGACTCCATGTGTCCGGACTGATCCTCACCGAGCAGATTGCCGGCCCCGCGGATCTCCAGATCCCTTAGCGCGATCCGGTAACCGGAACCAAGATCGGTAAATTCCCGAATCGCCTGTAACCGCTTCTCGGCTGTCTCTTTCAACATCCGGTCCTTCTGATACATCAGAAATGCAGACGCCCGGCGGTTCGACCGTCCAACCCGTCCCCGAAGCTGATAGAGCTGGGCAAGCCCCATCCGCTCTGCGCCCTGAATGATCATGGTATTCACATTGGAGATATCCAGCCCCGTCTCAATGATCGTGGTGGTCACGAGAACATCAATGTCACGATTGATGAACTGATACATGATGGTCTCCAAGTCCCGTTCCTTCATCTGCCCATGCGCGTATGCGATCCGTGCCTCCGGGATCATCTCCTGCAGCCCCGCCGTCACATCGGCAATATCCTGCACCCGGTTATAGACATAGTAGACCTGCCCCTCTCTGGCAAGCTCTCTCCGGATTGCCTCCCGAACCAGTTCCGGATTATATTCCATAACATAGGTCTGGATCGGCTGCCGATCAATCGGCGGCTCTTCTAACAGACTCATGCTCCGGATTCCGATCAGGCTCATATGAAGCGTTCTCGGAATCGGTGTCGCAGTTAATGTCAGAACATCAATATCCTTCTTCAGCTGCTTGATCTTTTCCTTATGCGCGACGCCAAACCGCTGCTCCTCATCTATGATCAGCAGTCCGAGATTCTTATATGCAATATCCTTAGAGAACAGCCGGTGCGTACCGATCACGATATCCACCTGTCCGTCCTTCAGGCCGGTCAGAATCTTCTTCTGCTCCGTAGGCGTACAGAATCTGGACATCATCTTGATCGTGATCGGATATCCGTTCATCCGCTCTGTAAATGTGGTAAAATGCTGCTGTGCCAGGATCGTGGTCGGCACCAGATACACGACCTGCTTGCCGTCCTGCACCGCCTTAAATGCCGCCCGTATGGCGATCTCCGTCTTCCCATAGCCCACATCTCCACAGATCAGTCGATCCATGATCTGCCTGCTCTCCATATCCTTCTTCGTATCCTCAATGGCACGTAGCTGATCCTCCGTCTCTTCATAAGGAAAGGATTCCTCGAATTCCCGCTGCCAGACCGTATCCGGCGAATACGCATATCCCTCACGGTTCTGCCGGATCGCATAGAGCTCCACCAGATCCTTCGCGATCGCCGCCACATGTCCCTTCACCCTGCTCTTGGTATTCTGCCAGCCGGCCCCGCCTAATTTATCAATCTTCGGCTTTGCCCCATCCTTGCCGGAATATTTCTGGATCAGATCCAGCTGCGACGCCAGAATAAATAATTTGCTATTATCCTTATATTCGATCGTGATGTAGTCCTTGGCAATACCGTCCACCTCGATCTTCTCAATTCCCCGGTAGATTCCGATCCCGTGATTCTCATGCACCACATAATCGCCAACCGCAATATCCGAGAAGCTCTTGATCTTCTCACCGGAATAGGCACTGCGCCGTTTACGCCGCTTTGTCTGCTCCTGTAATTTGAAGATATCACTCTCACTCACGATTACTAGGCGTTCCTTCGGGAACTCAACGCCCTTAGGCAGCCGCCCGTACGCCACCATAACCTCCTTATCGGCAAGCTTCCGGTCAAGATCCTCACTGTAGAAGTTCATGATATCATAATCCAGAAGCTCCGCCGAGATACGCTTCGCTCTGGTAACCGAGCTGCAAAGAATAATGACCCGGTAATTCTTCTTCCGCCAGCCTGTTACATTCTTAACAAGAAGATCAAAATGATTATCATAGGACTGAATCATCTTCGATTCCCATGTATAAGTCTTCTTACACGGGTAATAAGAGATTCCCTGTCCGATCAGGGAAAATAACAAGACCCTGCGTTCCCCAATCCTCTGCTTGATCGTATCAAAGGAATACAAGACCTCCGTCTGCCCCGGCAGGATATAGCCTCCCTCTAAGCGGCTCTTCATATTCTCCTGATATTCCATTTCATAAAAGCGTACACTATCCTCGATCCGCCCCGGATCATCTAAGAAGAACTTCGTGCTTTCCGGCAGATAATCTAAGATCGAGCATAATTTCTCATAAAAATACGGAACATAGCTGTTCATTCCTACCGTCTCGTGCAGCTCGGTAAGCTCCTCCCGCACCGTCTGCATCATACGGTTCAATCTCGCATAGGCCTCCGTCTGAAATGCGTCCTTAAAGACCTTGGCCTGCTTCTTATGCTCCGCCTCCATCTTTTTCAGTCCACGTAAGATCCGTTCCTCACTCAAGATAAATTCCGTTGCCGGATAGATCGTGAATTCCTGAAATTCTTCAATCGACCGCTGACTCTCCGCATCAAAGCTCCGGATAGAATCTACTTCATCCCCCCACAGCTCGATCCGGTACGGACAATCCTCTGTCAGCGGATACACATCCAGGATACCGCCGCGCACACTATACTGTCCCGGCAGCTCCACAAAATCCTTCCGCTCATACCCCAGTGCCACCATTTTATTATGGAAGCGTTTCGTATCAACCGTATCACCCTGCCGGATCGTATACAGATTATCTGTCAGTTCCTCGATCCCCGGAAGCCGCTCCAATAACGCTTCCATCGGCATAATAATAGTTGCAGGGGTACCGTCCATAATCCGTCTCACGATCTCGATCCTCTGCTTCACGATCGTATTTCCCTGCACATCCGCACTGTAGAACAACACGTCCTTCGCCGGATAGACATAGACCTCGCGATCAAAGAAATGATAGATCTCGGAAAGCTCCCTCGCCCGCTGCTCACTATATGTCAGGATCAGCCGGTACGGCACATCCTTCCCCAGACAATGAACGGCACAACTTAAGGCGGTATCTGTCATTCCGGATACCGCTGTCATAGTTCCCTTATTCAGTTCTTGTTCAATCACCTGATAGGTCTCACTCTCCATCACAGGTGTCAGGATTGATTTCATAGATTACAACCTATCCTTAATTCCACATTGTTTTAATACAGCGTTAGCCGATAACTATTACCACTTAATTTCAACTGATTTATACTCTGAATGCATTTTAGCCGAAGGACGAACAGTATGCAAGTATTATCAGGATTATTTTTTTCGATTATTCGACAAACCAAGTAGATAATCTGCCGATACATGATATAACTCACATAAGGATAATAAATGATGAATTGGAAGCTCATTCGCTCCGCGCTCATAACGCGCATACATTGTCTGCGAAGTTCCCAGAATCTTCGCAACATATTCCTGTGTATAATCTGAATCCTCCCTTAAATCCCGCATACGCTTTTGATAATCCATGACTATTACTCCCTTACAGCTTATAGTGATAAATACTGATAGGGTAAGTATAGCCAGTACAAATCTTTACTATTGATTTTAGTAAAGATTTGTACTAAAATGATTATCGGAACTATTGATTTAGGCCAAACATATTATAAGGGATTTCAAGCATACAGCATATTTCATGCCATTCATGGCTTGGAATCAAGAAAGGAGAACAACACAATGTATCACAAGAAACTCAAATCAAAAATATTGTCAATACTAACATCCGGACTCATGGCTACTGCCATCAGCTTTGGAGTGGTAGACCTGCCCGCTTTGTTGTCAGCAAATCCGGTCTATGCAACAGAAGACGAGACACCATATTATATTGACAAAATAACTGATTTAACAGATAAAGACCTTCTGCATGAAACTAATCCGGAAACATACATTATAACTGGAACGGATGCTTCGTCTATGAATTATGTGAATATCAAACTCATTGATCGGATAACAGATGGAAAAAATGTATATGATACAGAAGGAACATTAAGAGATTCCGAGGAACAATTAGTAACTGATAAAATCATACCCGGAACCAATTACTGTTTTAAAGAAAGCGCTTTTCTTGCAAATAATGGACTCCATGCTAATACAGATGTAATCCGTGGTATTGCTGGGGATCAAGATATTACAATCATATTTACTTACCAATGTGATTCTACTACATATGATGAATGGCGTCGAGTACTAAACCAATACAATGGAAGTGGAAGTCGAATTGTAGAGCCTTATCTAATTCCTGGTTACATAATAAAAGCATATGATATAAACGAAAACCCTATTAGCAATGTTTGTTGTACCGGATCAAAAAGAGATACGGAAGATAGATCATCTGTTCAATACACTTTAACCACTAATAGTCAAGGTTATGCAATATGTGAACCTAATTATTATGCTCCATTTTCTATCTCTATGGATATTGTTTATGGTAATCAAGGATCAGAAACTGATTATTATGGAAACAAATATGGAACATTAGTCTATGATTTTTATGGCTATAGCTCATTAACAATAAAGAATTCTAATGATGTTGTTATTGGAAATATCTCAGCAATCGATTCACTAATGCCATATTTCGTTACAGATTCTGTTTATCCTACAGAGCAATGGTTTACAATATCGTCTAATAGTAATGTTGCAATTACAATTAGTAACAATTGGAGTTATGATTATTACAGAAATCAAGATTGGTATAATCAAGAGGACGAATCCAATGGCTACTATAATAATATGTTTGAGATTAATATAATCATCTCCACTGACACCCAAGCCTTCATCACTCGCCTCTATGAGAAATGTTTAGGTCGTTCTCCTGAAGCCTCCGGTCTTCGGGATTGGGATTCCATTTTGACTAATAAGGAACTCTCTGGTGCACAGGTCGCTTATGGTTTTGTATTTAGTCAGGAGTATAAGAATAAAAATACCACGAATGACGAATTCGTTGAAATGCTATATGAAGTATTCATGGATCGTCCGTCGGATCCTGCAGGTAAGGCAGCATGGGTTTCCGCATTAGAGCAGGGCGCATCACGAGAGAAGGTGTTCAGTGGATTCGCTCAGTCTCAGGAATTCACAACTATATGCAACAGCTATGGAATTGATCGAGGAACCGTAGAATTATCACAGCCTCGTGACGTGAACATGGGTGTCACCGGATTCTGCGCCAGAATGTATACGCAGGCACTTGGCAGAAACTTTGATGAGGACGGATTAAATGCATGGTGCAGTGTCATCCTGGATGGTTCGGGTACGCCGGAGCAAGTAGCAGAAAATTTCATCAATTCGCAGGAATTCATCAATAAGAACCTAAGCAACGAAGAATATGTTAAGGTTCTGTACCGTACCTTTATGGGACGCGAATATGATCAAGGTGGACTAGACGCATGGGTTTCTGCCCTTAATTCCGGAACTTCCCGATTAGATGTTCTGCATGGATTCTCGCGTTCACCGGAATTTTCAGCGATCATGGCGCAATATGGATTATAATACTTTCAATCTTAAAGATTGGTATATATATTAAACCAGGTTATCGAACAAAATAAGAAAAACAAAATAATTCTATATCAAAAAACATAAGACCGTGAAAACAGAACACAATCTGGATTCACGGTCTTCTTGTCTTTTTTGCATTTTTAATATTATACATCACAATTATTTTTATATTTCATATCATTCATTTCGACACTTCTATCATATCAGACTTTTAATAATTGCCTGTATATATATTTCATGCTACAATATTATTGGTCAAAATGGTTATGATACTTATGTAATAATGAAAGATTCATGTTATTAAAAGAGTAGTAATGAGAGGTGATTAGAATGACAATTCAACAGGAAGCATATGAAAAAATCATGCAATTACCAGATGACGGAGTTCGGTTAATTATTGTGCTTGCCGATGAAATCGCCAGACAGCACGGTGTCACAACAGATACATCATCTACACAAGACAATCTGGTTTCCACAAAACAACTTGCATTTCAAAAAATGGCAAAAATGAGAGAGTCTTCTGTATATCCGCAAAACATTAATTACAAAAAAGTGATGGAGGAATCAGTCAGTGAAACATACAACATCTCTAATTGATACTAATGTAATCATCACTTTCATCACACAAAGAGATGATCCATACAAAGATGAATGCTATGAAGTTATAAAATTATGCTCTGATAATTTATTTGATGGCTATATTGCTTTTCATTCATTATCAATCATTTGGTATGTAATTCGGAAGTTAAAATCAGATGAAGAAGCAAGGTTTTGGCTCAAAAACATCTGTGAGATTTTAACTGTAACAGGTGCATCCCATGAACAAGTAATTCAAGCCATTAACAACTCATCTTTTCATGATTTTGAAGATTGTTTACAAGACGAATGTGCTTCATTTGCAAATGTAGATTATATTGTTACTTGTAATACAAAAGATTATACTCAAGCCAAAAACAAAGTCGTAACGCCCGATGAGTTTATTTCAATTATCAACAAGGAAGGAGTTTTATAAAGCTCCTTCCTTCATTTCTTCGCATTATACCGGTTCATCGCTGCTTCGACACCGTCCGACAGAATGACTGCTGCCGCGTCGCAGGCGAGCTTCCTGCCCTCCTCGATTGCTTCCATCTCCTCTGCGTGAAAGTGTCCGAGCACATAATCCGCAAGATCCATCTTCGGTGGCTTGGCGCCCACACCCACACGGATACGGGCAAAGGTCTCCGTTCCGATTTGCGCGATGATATTCTTCATGCCGTTATGTCCGCCGGCGCTGCCTTTCCCACGGATCCGCAGCCGCCCCACATCCAGATCGATATCATCATATATGACGATCAGATCCTCTTCCGGATCGCATTTATAATAGTGGAGCGCTTCAACCACACTTTCCCCGCTTAAGTTCATATAGGTCTGCGGCTTTACGAGCAGCACCTTATCTGCGCCGATCATTCCTCTTCCGCATAGTCCTTTGAACTTCCTCTCGGACACGGAGATCCGGTATTCATCGGATAGCCTGTCAATGACCGAGAATCCGATATTATGTCTTGTTCCTTGATATTCACTTGTCGGATTACCCAATCCAACGATTATCTTCATACCTTTGTCTCTTCCTAATACATGAAACCAACTGAATTTACCGGGCATTGATAATCTCAGCCGCCTCAGCAAGCTGCTCCACCGTATTCACGCCACGGGTTTCATCCACATGCTCCGTCACATAAGCACCGGTTACGACCTGACCGTCCTGTTTCTCCCGATTCAGGATCTCGATCGTATCCGTCAAATAATATTCCTGCTGCGCGTTCTGATTCGTAATCTTCGATAAACTCTCCTTCAGATCTGCCGAACGGAAGACATACATTCCGGAATTGATCTCCCGGATCTTCTGCTCCTCTTCCGTTGCGTCCTTCTGCTCCACAATCTTCGCAAAATTCCCTTCGGAATCTCTGACAATTCTTCCATATCCGGTGGCATCCTCTAATGTCGTAGACAACACCGTCACCTTTAAATCATGCTCCCTATGATAGTTCACAAGCTCCTTAAGCGTAGCTCCCGTAATGATCGGCGTATCACCGCACAGGATCATGGTATCCCCGTCTTCCCCGATGAAATCCGCCGCGCATTTCACCGCATGACCGGTTCCCAGCTGTTCTGCCTGCAGGGCATACGATACCTGATCACCGATCCGCTCCTTCACCAGCTCTGCCTTATGTCCGACCACCAGGCAGATCTCCTCTGCCCCTGCCTCTCTTGCCGCGTCGATCACATATTCCACCAGACATCTTCCGTGAATCTCATGCAGGACCTTCGGAAGCTCCGACTTCATTCTGGTGCCCTTGCCGGCTGCTAAGATAATTGCTTTTAACTTGCTCATGTTCATTCTCCGTTTTCCTTTATTATTAGAACCCTATCCATTATTATCGATTCTATATTCGCTCTCTCATCCATAATACCTTGCACAATTATATGCGAAAACCAATAAAAAAACAACATAAGAGAGTCGATTTTCCGACTATCTCTCCGGATTCTTTCGACTCTCTTATAGGATAGGCCGTATCTATCACTATCTGTCTGCGATCATAGTATAACTGCCGCACGATACGATGATCGATCTGCAATAGCTTTATCTGTGTAATCCATATCATCCCTGATCTGTATCATTATTATTACCGGAAGCTTCAACTGTTACAGGAACCGCTTCGGCAGGCGCTATCTCCACATCCCCGATTCCCTCGGCTAACCGTTCCTCGTCTTCCCGCAAGGATTCTTCGTCGCCGATATCTACCTGCTTCATTTCCTTCTTACGATATATGATATCATAGAGGACCGGTACGATAAATAAGGTCATCAACGTTCCGTATACCAGACCTCCGATAACAACAACGGACATACCCTTGCCCATCTCAGAGCCCACATCCTTACTGAATGCCATAACCGACATGGCAAGAATGGTGGTAAGTGCCGTCATCAGGATCGGACGCATACGGGTCTTACCGGTCTCCACAAGGGCTTCCCGTTTCTCCATACCGCCGATTCGCAGCTGATTGACATAATCGACGAACACAATACCGTTATTAACAATGACACCGGAAAGCACCAGGAATCCCATCAGACAGATCATGGAGATCTCGCTTCCGGTTATAAATAATGCGATGAAACCGCCGGTAAATGCAAGCGGGATCGTAAGCAGCACGATAAATGGTGACACCAGATTCTGGAACTGTGCGACCATGACCAGATAGATAAGTATGATCGCAAGCAGGATCATAAGCAGCATATCCTTCACTGCCTCCATAACCTGTTCGCTCTCACCGCTGATCTCGATCGTAACACCCTCCGGTGCCTCATACTGATCCAGTCTTGCCTGCACCTCACGGGATAACAGGGTCGTATTATATCCTTCCATCGTAGTAGCGGAAACCGTCAGATACCGCTGCTGATTCTCACGGCTGATCGAAGCTACCGATTTACCGGTTTCCATCCTTGCAAACTCATCTAAGGTATGGATCTCCGTCTCCTGACCACCCTCATCGTTGGTAACCGTCACCTCGAATTCGTAATCCATCAGATTATCCACATCCACCGTGTGGGTCTCATCCTTTAAGCGCACTTCATAATCCTTGCCGTTCATCGTCAGTACGGTAGCATTCTTCTCCGTCGTCAAGGCACCTGCCAGCTCCGCATAGATCTGAGCAACCGTCAGATTGTATTTCATCGCCTTATCCTTATTTACGATGATCTTGATCTGGTCGTCGCCTTCCTCCTGCCCATTCGAGATATCCTCCATACCGCCGACATCCTCTAAGATCGCCATGACATCCTCGGTAACCTTAAGAAGCTCATCAACATCCGATCCGCGGATATTGATCTCCATTCCGCTTCCCAGAAGACTGGACATATCCATATTCGACAGGGTGACCTCATAGTCCGTCAGATCCATCTCGGAAAGCGTCTCCTCCATCTTCTTGCCCAATCCCTGACTGTCCTTGGCTGCATCCTCTGTTACCGTTATATAATAGTAGAAACAACTGGTAGAGGTCGATGTATTCAGTAATCCCATGGACGAACTCGTCATGGCACCGACCGTCTCAACACCGTCAATCGCAAGCAGACGGTCCATGGCTTCATCCGCAATGGCATAATTCTCCTCGTCGGTATTCTCCGGATCGGTCGAGATCTGCACGGACATCTGGGTACTTGCCATATTCGGAAGCAATACCAATCCGGTGCGGAATGCCTGAAATACACTTAAGCCAAGCAATACCACAGCTAGGAGCAGCGGAATCCATTTCTGCTTCAAGGAGAACCGCAGAGCCTTCTCATAGACCCGAACGACCGCATCAAACCACGGGTGATTCTTCGGCTTGGTATTACTTAAGACGGTAGCGCCAAAGCTCGGAACAACCGTTAAGGCTACGATCAGCGACGCGATCAGTGAAAATGCGATGGTCCAAGCCATATCCGGTAAGAGCTGCTTCGCAATACCGGTCGCAAATACCATAGGCACGAATACACAAATGGTGGTAAGGGTGGAGGAAATGATCGCGCCCGCCACCTGATTGGCTCCCATGACCGCCGCTCGGGCAGCCGGTATGCCTTTGTTCCGTAATCGGTAGATATTCTCTATGACAACGATCGAGTTATCCACCAGCATACCAATACCAAGGGATAAGCCCGACAATGATATGATATTCATCGTCATACCGGAAAAATACATAAGTACGATCGCAAATAATACAGAAAGCGGAATACTGAATGCCACGACGATCGTCGGCTTCACATCCTTCAAGAAGATCGCAAGGACGATGATCGCCAGAATCGCACCGACCACCAGATTCGACAATACGGATCTAATAATGATGTCAATGTATTCACCCTGATCCATCAGATTCATGATATGCAGATCCGGGTATTTCTCCTCTAACCGTTCAATGGCCTTGTTACAGTTATCCGATACGACAGAGGTTCCGGCGGTACTTGCCTTGTAGATCGTCAGAATGACCGCCTCGTTCCCGTTGACCTTCGCATATCCGACACCGGAGTTATCGATCAATGTGACATCCGCCACATCCTTCAACCGTATCTTGCCGATACCGTCCAGTTCACATAACAAAGCATTATTCAGAGCATCCATATCTTCAAACTCATCGCCGACCTTCAGGAGATACTGCGTATCTTCCTTATAGATATAACCTGCCGGCATGGAGAAATTCTGTGCCATGATCATTCCGGATAAGGTATCCAGATTCATAAGCGCATCCAGATTCGCATTTTTCAGTGCCGTCTCCTTCGCATTCTCATAGGATTCCTTGGCATTCTCCATCTCCTGCTTGCCTTCCTCTAATGCAGACTCCGCTGCTGCAAGCTGTGCTGCCGCAGAACCAAACCCAGCTGCGGCAGAGATCTTTCCGATCTCCAATGTAGAATAATTAGCAAGCGCCTCATTCGACGCTTCATTGATCGTATTCAGGACGGCCTGTGCTGCCGCAATCTCGATCTCCAGATTGGCAAGCTCTGCATCGATCTGCGGGATACGTTCATTCACAGCCATGATCTGCTCGATCTGTTCCGTCGTCAGGGATTGAAGCATCGCCACCTGCTCATCTGTCATGATCCCTTCTAAGGCTCCCGCCGCCTGAAGCATGGTGATCAACTGCTTGAACGCTTCCAGCCTCTGCTCATCCGTCGCGCTCTCTAAGTCCGTCGGAAGCTGTGCGATCAGCTCCGGCGTAATATAAGCAGCCATGGCCGGATTCTGCGCCATTGCCTGTGCCAGGGTCTGGATAGAAGCAAACATCGCCTCTAACTGCTGACCCATTTCCACAACACCCGCATCCTCGTATGCCTTCTTCTCTGCCTGAAGTGCTGCCTTGCTTGCCTGAAGACTTGTAACCTGTGCGCTGTATGCGGCTCTGGTCGCCATCAATTCATCCAATGCCTGACTTGCGGTCGCAAGCTCATTCGAGGTATCCGTCTGCTGATCCTCTAATTCCTTCTTACCACTATTAATCTTGGCCTGTGCATCATTGATTTCGGCACTTGCCGAATCGATCTTTTCCTTGGCATCCGCCAGATTATCATCCACATAAGCAGCTAATTTATCATTTAATTTATCAATATTTGCCTTATTCAGCTCAATCTCAACCAGCTCATCAACAAGACCCATACCGTCTACACTGGCAACACCCTCCTGCCGCTCGAAGTACGGTATAACCTCATCTTCCGCAAAATCCGACAACTCATAGATATCCATTCCTTCATAATCCATGGTTACCTCCATCGTCGGAAGCATATCCATGGAAATCTCCATTAAAATCGGAGTAGTACAATTCTCAGGAAGCGATAACTGATTAATGGTAGAGGACAGATCCACCTTGACGGAATCCATATTCGTGCCCTGCGAGAATTCCAACATGACCATACTGTAATTCTCACTAGAACTGGAGGTAATATTCTCCACACCGTTGATCGTACCGAACGAAGCTTCTAAGACCTCCGTAACCTGACTCTCCACACGCTCCGGTGCAGCGCCGGGATAGGCCGTCACAACGACGATATACGGAAGCTCCATTTCCGGCAGAAGATCCGTTGACATTTTGGTAAAGGTAACGAAGCCGAATACGAGCAGGGCTATGATCGCTACCACGATGGTATATGGTTTTTTAACACTGAATTTAGGCATGGTTCTCTCCTTTATATTTTACGCTTATGAATATCCGTCTTACGGTATGCTTGGTAAGGTCTGGCGCAAGCTGTTCCTTATCGTTCGTCTTACGTTATACCAGGTAAGGCCGTCCAAGCTGTCCCTTATCGTCTGTCTTACGTTATAACATGTAAGATCTGTCTTCGTCAATGCACGGTATTCTCATGAATCGGAATCCATCTTTAAAAATTAGATTGCGTGCAATGTATATATTACAACAAGGAATATTAATTGTCTAGTATCATCTTGTATTATTCACACATTATTAATAATCTTTCACAATAAGAGAATAAGAAACGCTGCGACCCATATTCGCAGCGTTTCCATGTGTAACCCTTTGTTAAATAACCCTTCTTATGAGCTCTCTGCCTCTCTTCATCCGTTCTGAATTCAGAAAACCATTAAAACTCATCCGTCTCCTCAAAAGACTCTGTAAGTGCTTTTTCATAAGCTTCTAAAATCAGGCTCTGAATACGATCTCTTGTTACGGAATTGATCGGATGTGCAATATCACGATATTCTCCATCTGCCGCTTTCCGGCTTGGCATTGCGATGAATAACCCCTTCTCACCTTCAATGACCTTGATATCATGTACAACAAACTCATTATCAATCGTAATCGATACGACCGCTTTCATCTTGCCTTCTTTTGCAACTTTTCGAACCCTCACATCTGTAATGTTCATCGGACAAACCCCCTTTTATGGCTTACGCCGCATGTACTCCTATCGTATAACCG
>CACZRT010000164.1 GCA_902783585.1 uncultured Lachnospiraceae bacterium
CATACGAATATATCATGACCCGTTCCATGGCAGATGTTACGAAGGAGATGGGCGGATCTTTGAAAATATAATGAACGAATCCGTCGCACAAGACCGATTGCTTGCAGCAGGAGCTCATAATCCCCCTACAATTACTCCAATGTGTCGAAAATCGAATACATTCTCACCTATTTGTTTAAATTCATAAACAGAATGAAAAGATTGAATATTCCCATGATTCAATCTTTTTTTTATACTCCCAAATGAAGTAAGTAATCAGCCGCCGCAGATCAGCGTCGATGAAATGCAGGCGGCGCATATTAGAAAGTGATGGTGAAAGAGTATGATTAACTTTGGAAAATGGGTCGTAAAATTCCGAATCCCGATTCTGATCATTTCCATTCTGCTCCTGATCCCAACCGGTCTCTACTATCTTCACACACGGGTCAATTATGATATCCTGTCATATCTCCCGTCTGATATAGAGACTATGCAGGGGCAGGACATTCTGCTTGACGAATTCGGAACCGGTGCATTCACCTTCGTGATCACGGAGGACACGAACAATCAAGAGCTCAAAGAGCTGGTATCCCGGATGGAGGCTGTAGATCACGTCAAGCGCGTAATCTGGTACGGTTCCGTTGCAGACCTTTCGGTTCCTGCATCGATCCTTCCGGATGAGGTCTACAATGCATTTAACAATGCAGATGCCAACAGTCAGTTAATGATGGTGCTCTACGATGACTCCATGGGCGCAGATGAGACATTAGCTGCCGTTAATGAGATTCAGAACATGGTAAATGAGCATCAGTACATCAGCGGTATGGCAGCTGTTCTTAATGATATCAAGAACCTGTCTCAGCGGGAGGTTCCTATCTATGTTATCATTGCCGTTGTCTTATGTCTGGTGATCCTGTCCCTGACCATGGATTCCGCGCTCGTACCTGTGCTGTTCCTGCTCAGTATCGGAATGGCAGTCATCTACAACATGGGAACGAATTTCAAGGGAGAGATCTCCTATGTAACACAGGCTCTTGCAGCAGTCCTGCAGTTAGGTGTTACCATGGATTATTCCATATTCCTATGGCACAGCTATCAGGAAAATCAGCTGCGCTTTCCGGATGATAAAGAGCGTGCCATGGCGCATGCCATTTCCAATACCTTTGCCTCTGTGGTAGGAAGCTCCATTACGACAGTTGCCGGCTTCATCGCTCTGTGCTTTATGAGCTTTACCTTAGGTCTCGATCTTGGCATCGTTATGGCAAAGGGTGTTATCTTTGGTGTGATCGCCTGCGTCACTATCCTGCCATCTATGATCCTGATATTTGACAAGGCTTTAGAGAAGACCAGACATCGTGTGATTGTTCCGGATCTGGGCAAAATGGCAAGCTTCATCACGAAGCATTACCTGATCTTCTTTATCGCGTTTTTCATTATATTAGTCCCGGCTTTATACGGATATACACATAACACGGTCTACTACGATCTGGTGGGCACACTGCCGGATACCATGGTCAGCAAGATTGCGAATGATAAGATGACAGAGCAGTACAATATGGGAGCTACCGATATGATTCTTACCAGCAGCAGTCTCTCACCAAAGGACTCCCGCAATATGATCGAGGAGATCAGGCAATTAGACGGTGTAACCTTAGCGGTATCTCTTGATTCCCTGACCGGTCCTACGATTCCGGAGGCCATGATTCCGGATTCCGTGAAGGAAGAGTTAAAATCCGGAGATTACCAACTGATGCTGGTACAGTCCGAATATGCAACCGCTTCCGATGAGATCAATCAGCAATGTGATGCAATCAAGACAATTATCAAACGATATGATTCTTCTGCTATGCTGATCGGAGAAGCACCATGTACCAAGGATCTGATTGAGATTACCAATCAGGACTTTACGACCGTCAGTATGGTATCCATCGGCGTGATCTTCCTGATCATCTTGTTCGTATGCAAATCGGTTTCTCTGCCGGTAATCTTAGTTGCAACGATTGAGTTCGCTATCTTTATCAACATGGGAATTCCGACCTATACCCATACAGCGCTTCCATTTATTGCATCCATTGTCATTGGTACGATCCAGTTAGGCTCTACCGTAGACTATGCGATCCTGATGACTAACCGGTATAAGAAGAACCGGTATAACGGAATGGAGAAGCAGGCAGCTGTCACAGATGCATTAAAGAATTCTATTCAATCCATTCTTGTCAGTGCCTTCACCTTCTTCGGAGCTACCTTCGGTGTTGGTATGTATTCCGATATCGACATGATCAGCGCCTTATGTATTCTGATGGCGCGGGGAGCACTGATCAGTATGTGTGTTGTTATTCTGGTACTGCCGTCCATGTTTATGGTATTCGACAAGCTGATCTGTGTAACAAGCCTTGGCTTCAAGGAAGGCAAGCACCACAGACATCATATCGCACATGCAAAGTAAAACGTACACATTTATGTATGATAAGCAGTAACTACAAACTCAGTTTTCCTATGTTAGGAGGAATCTATATGAAACATTCGATCAATCATAAAAAGCATTCATTTATCACCCGCACAGCTTGCGGCATCTTAACGGTATCCTTAGCCGGCACAGGCCTTGCTTCTTATACCGCTTATGCATCCAAGAATCCGACCGGCAGTGAGACCCAGACAATGAAGGTAGTAACAACCACTCCGGTTGATCAGGAAGAAGATCTAACGAAGGAGATCTTCAAATCTACCAAGGTTGAGGAACGCAGCATTGATAAAGCAGAATCCGTATATCTGATCACAGACGCTAACGGCAATATTCAGCAGACTATCGTATCCGAGCATCTGTTCAACAATACGCATGCGTCCACACTTCAGGATATATCGACTCTGTCCAACATTGAGAACGTTGAGGGTAATGAAGCATTCGAACAAAATGGCAAAGCACTGACCTGGGACGCTGAAGGCAGCGAGATCTATTATCAGGGAACCACCGACAAAGAGGTTCCGGTTACCCAGAAGGTTACCTATTACTTAAACGATCAGGAGATTTCACCGGAGGAATTAGCCGGCAAGAGTGGCACCGTACGAATCCGGTTTGACTATACCAACACCAGTCAATATACTGAGATCGTGAATGGAGAAAAGGTAACGGTATGCGTTCCATTTGCTGCTATTACAGGACTGATCCTTCCGGAGGATGCCGATCACGTCGAAGTCACGAACGGCAGACTGATCAATGCGGGCGGCAATGATATGGTCATTGGTTATGCGCTGCCCGGCTTAAAGGAAAGCTTGGATATTGATGATACCAAGCTGGATGAGGGCGTAACCCTTCCGGAATATTTTGAAGTACAGGCAGATGTGAAGGATTTTGCATTATCCTCCTGTATGACAGCCGTGGTCAACGCCGGCAACATGATGACGACAGAGGGAATCGATCTGACCTCTATGGATGAAGCCTTAGACGCTCTGACAGATGCCTCCGGCCAGATGGAGGATGGTGCCAGGGAGCTGGCAGACGGACTCGATCTCCTGCAAAGCAAATTAAATGAATATGCAGAAGGAATGACCACCTTCAACAACGGTGTTCAGACCTATACAACCGGTGTAGATAAAGTGGCAGGCGGCGTGAATTCCGCTTATAACGGTTCCTGTCAATTAGCAGCAGGCTTTCAAGGAAATGACGCGAATACCGGTCTTGTGGATGGCGCGAAGTCTGTCGCCAACGGAGCAGCAGCGTTAAATGACGGTATCCAGACCATTCCGACCACTCTCGGATCGCAGATGGAGTCTGCCAAAGCCGGTACGATCTCCAAGCTGAAATCAGAGCTTGGTGAATCAGGCGTTGCACTTGTATGCAGAAGCTGCGGAGTCAATGATATTACCGCTGATAATCTGGGTTCTGTGACAACAGCCTTTGCTTCAGCAACCGCCAGACAAACATTTGGCGCTGCTATGCAGCAGGCAGTTCTCGATAAGGTTACGGCAGAAGTGAATGCCAACCGCGATACGATCACAGCTGCTGTCACCGCACAGGTAAGTGCGTCCGTTCGTGCCCAGGTAGAACAAAGTATCCGAACTGCCTGTGAGAATGCCGGGATCACAGATGAAGCGGTCATTCAGAACCAGATCAACAGTCAGGCCGATGCTCTGACCGCTGCCCAGATGGCAAGTCCGGAAATTCAGACACTGATTACAACGAACGTGGATAATACGATAGCAGCCAAGATCGCCGAGATCGCAACCCCACAGATGATCGCAGAGCAGACCAATACCAATTATACCACGATCCTTGCCGGACTTAATAAAGCCGCCGGTGCGATCGAAGCCTTAAATGGCGTAGAAGGAAGCTTAATGGAATCCGCACAAAGCGGAGATATGAAGACCTTATTGGACGGTGCAGCCGCACTTAAGCAGGGAGCTTCTGACCTAAGCAGCGGTGTTGACCAGGCCTATAACGGCGTGCAGAAGCTTAATGAGGGACTTTCTCAATTAGCAGATGGAACCTCCACCTTAAATGCCGGAAGCAGCACACTTGCAGATGGCTCTAAGAAGCTGAATGCTTCCACTACCCAGATCATTGACGGCGTGCAGAAGCTGGATGATGGTTCCCATACTCTGGCAGACGGCATCGTCACCTTCAATCAGGAGGGGATCGACGAACTGCTGCAGGCATATCATGGAGATATCAAGCCATTAGCCAATCGTCTTCAGGCAGTCGTAGATGCCGGTGAAGATTATCACAACTTTGCCGGTATAGCAGATGGGCAGAACGGTACAGTCAAGTTCATCTATAAGCTCTCTGCAATCTAATACGCTTATATCCTTTCACTATCACTTTCAGAGGCTGCCGGGAATAATTCTCAATAATCCGGCAGCCTCATTATCCTTAATCAGTATTGCATAGTATAAAATCCTCTATTTCAGCGGTCTTGAACAGAATTTAACAGATTTTTCATTGACACAAATATTAGAAAATTATATACTTGAACTTGTGAATATTACGGTTTACACGATGACCATATGCAATCCTTCCTGTATATACGAATCAGGCTTCTACTAAGAGGAAGCGAAGATTCTATGGAAATTGGAATACTTTCGGTCATTGCATGAGAATCGTATCAATAAAATACATAGAAACGAGGTATTAAAAAAATGGCAAATGTTGATTTAAGCAAGTACGGCATTACCGGCGCTACCGAAGTGATCTACAACCCTTCTTATGAATTCTTATTTGAAGAAGAGACCAAGGACGGATTAGAGGGTTATGACAAGGGACAGCTTACCGAATTAGATGCCGTTAATGTAATGACCGGTATCTACACAGGTCGTTCCCCGAAAGATAAGTTCATCGTAGATGACGAGAAAGCACATGACACTGTATGGTGGACTTCCGAGGAATACCCGAATGATAACCATCGTGCAACCAAGGAAGCATGGGATGCCTGCAAGAAGATAGCTGTTGAGCAGTTATCTAACAAGAGACTGTTCGTAGTAGATGCATTCTGCGGTGCTAATAAGGATACGAGAATGGCAGTCCGTTTCATTATGGAAGTAGCTTGGCAGGCACATTTCGTAACCAATATGTTCATTAAGCCAACCGCTGAGGAAGAGGCTAATTTTGAGCCGGATTTCATCGTATATACAGCATCTAAGGCTAAGGTTGAGAATTATAAGGAATTAGGTCTGAATTCCGAGACCGCAGTTCTGTTCAATGTAACCAGCCGTGAGCAGGTAATCCTGAATACCTGGTACGGTGGAGAGATGAAGAAGGGTATGTTCTCTATGCAGAACTACTTCCTCCCACTTCAGGGA
>CACZRT010000165.1 GCA_902783585.1 uncultured Lachnospiraceae bacterium
CCGCAAAATAAGGTTACCGAGGCTAAGCAGGAAGTCTATAGATTGATAAAAAAATATGGAATCACTTTGATTTCGGTTGGTAATGGTACGGCATCGCGGGAATCCGAACAGATCATTGTCGATATGCTGAAGGAGATCAAGGAGCCGGTGCAGTATATAATTACCAATGAAGCCGGAGCGTCTGTCTATTCTGCCAGTAAGCTTGCGACCGAGGAGTTCCCGAACTTCGATGTCGGACAGAGAAGTGCGGCCTCTATTGCCAGACGGGTGCAGGATCCGTTGGCAGAACTGGTTAAGATCGATCCAAAGTCTATCGGTGTCGGCCAGTATCAGCATGATATGAATCAGAAGAAATTAGGAGAGGCATTATCCGCGGTCGTTGAGGACTGTGTGAATAAGGTCGGTGTGGACTTGAATACCGCTTCTGTCTCTCTTTTGGAATATGTGTCCGGTGTGAATAAGACACTTGCCAAGAATATTGTTGCTTACCGGGAAGAAAACGGAAGCTTCAAGAGTCGGAAGGAATTACTGAAGGTTCCGAAGCTTGGACCGAAGGCATACGAACAGTGCGCCGGATTTATGCGGATCTTGCATGCCAAGAATCCGTTGGACGGAACCAGTGTCCATCCGGAATCCTACGAAGCGGCGGAGAAGCTGCTTACGAAACTGGGGTATAAGCTTGAAGATATAGAAAATGGCGGTCTGGCAGGACTCTCCATTGCGGCCAAGGATACCGCGAAGCTTTCCAAAGAGTTGGAAATCGGCGAATTGACCCTGAAGGATATCGTAAAGGAATTAGAGAAACCGGGAAGAGACCCGCGGGATGATATGCCAAAGCCGATTCTGCGCTCCGATGTCATGGAGATGGAGGATCTGAAGGAAGGCATGATCTTGAAGGGAACTGTACGGAATGTGATCGATTTCGGTGCATTTGTTGATATAGGTGTTCATCAGGACGGTCTGGTACATATCTCCCAGATGAGTGACAAATATATCAAGCATCCGCTGGAGGTAGTATCCGTTGGCGATATTGTTGAGGTGAAGGTGCTTGGCGTTGACCTTGCCAAGAAGCGGATCCAGTTGACGATGAAGGGAATCTAGGAATGTCAGATTTGCAGGATATAACGGAAAATGTAAATAGCGATAGGGACGAGAACGCAGATGGTGTATCTGTGACTGTAAATATGCGAGTGAAGTATATGTATTCCTTTCTGTTCCAGCATGTTCACCGGTCGGTGCAGGGCTTGATCGGGGTCGGTATCAGTGTGGCGGCTCTCGTGATGTTCTTCACATCGATTGGGAAGAATGTGGATGGAACCAGAATGTTCATTATGCTTGTGATCGGTCTCTTATTTACAGTGATCAATCCGATCCTTCTCTTATTCCGGGCGGCCAAGCAGGTAGCCCTGTCGCCGGTATATAAACAGCCGCTTACCTATGTGTTCTCGGAACAGGGGATGACGGTAAAGCAGGGAGAACAATCGCAGTTCATGGAGTGGAGCAGGTTGGTCATGGTTCGTAAGACAGCATCTGTATTGATCCTGTATACGAACCGGAATTCCGGCTCGATCTTAGCGTATCAGGAACTGGGTGAGAAGAAGGACGAAGTCATCCGGCTGATCACAGAGGGCTGCCGCTCGGCCGGTATCAAGCGCGTTCCGAAAAGTATGCGGTGAGATTTTGAAAGAGTGATAATATGGCTATTGTGAACGCAGTATCAAAGCTGTATGGAAATGTAAAGATTGTTGATAGAATTAATGCGTCATCTTCAGATGGGCAATTGGAAAAATGGATTGCTCTTAGTGGTAATGAGTTATTATATTTTAAAGGATGCACTGTTTCATATGATAATGAACTGTTATATGAATGTGAAAGTGAATGTATAGCTTCAAGAATCGCTGAATTACTTGGTATAGAAAATGTTGTTAAATATGATATGGATGAGCTGATAATTGGCAGTTCAGTAAATAAGGTTTGTGTTAGTCATGATTTTATTAGAGACGGAGTATTTACAACTTATGCAGAGGCTATACGAGATATCGCCAAGTATCAAGGAATAGAAAAATATAATATGGTTGTGGATTATGACAGGCATTTACAGTCATCAATTAATAAAATTTTGTTATTTGATATGATAATAGGAAACGATGATAGACATCTCAATAATCTCGCGATTATAGACGATGGTATCCTAAGATATATACCATTATTTGACAATGGATCTTCAATGAATAGTAAAATGCCGAATAAAGCTATCAGAAATGCTAATAGAATTTCATTTGCAATGCATAAATGCAAGCCATTTTATAATACTGTTGGAGAACAGATCAAATTGATTGATTCTTGTGAACTTTACAGCGTGTCAATTGAAGAAATGAAAAAGATTGTATTGCAATTTCTAGATAAAAAGCGAGCCAATATTGTGTTGGAGTATTTATGTGATAACTTACAAGAGGTAGGTAATTATTATGGAAAGACATTATTACATTGAGAGTTACGATTTAATGTGTCTAACAGAAAAAATAGGATGCTTTATGGTTGAGTATACCGAAAGTGGCAGATCGTTTAGTATGAAGCTGGATGTAGATTTGTCCAACAATAGAATATATGAAAAGCTATACCACTTGCAAAAGGACGGGACGATCGACGACGACGGAGTACGTTTTTTTATAAGTCATAGAGTAATGCCGAGGAATAGAATTAATGGAGATTCTTTGTTGGTATCTATGGGGCTGACAGAATATGATCAATACGAGATTTTCAAATATAATAACGGAGCCTGTGGAAAGGATTATTTTTGGGTTAGATTTAATGAAGGAACAACATTTTATGATGTAAATCCAAAGGCAAAAATGATCATGGATAGAAAAAAAGATGTAATTGATGATATCAGACTTAGGAGAAATAAGAACAATGGCGCATGACGATACGGTGATGGTCAGCTTAAGCGAAGAGAATACATGGCAGATTGGATATACACTTGCAAAGGAGGCTGGGCCCGGAGATGTGTTCTGTCTGATCGGTGATCTTGGTGTGGGAAAGACGGTATTTTCCAAGGGCTTTGGAGCTGGGATCGGTGTCGATGATACCATTAACAGTCCTACATTTACCATTGTACAGGTGTATGATGAAGGAAGGCTGCCGTTCTATCACTTTGACGTCTATCGAATTGCCGACGAGGACGAACTCCTTGAGATTGGATTTGACGAAATGGTGGATGGCGACGGGGTATGCCTGATCGAGTGGGCAGACCTGATCCCGAACAGTCTTCCGGAGCATTATACCGAGGTCAGAATTGAGAAAGACCTGGATCAGGGCTTTGATTATCGAA